>DASXGS010000033.1:0-3602 GCA_036488975.1 Rhizomicrobium sp.
GTAACTCACCGCGCCGTCGAAACCGAGCTCGTCCACAATCCATTTGCATTTGCTCTCGCTTCGGGTCGTGCCGACGACGCGGCAGCCGGACAGCTTCGCAATCTGCCCAGCGATCGAGCCGACGGCGCCCGCCGCGGCGGAAACGAGAACGGTTTCTCCCGGTCGCGGCCGCCCAACATCGATCATTCCGAAATAGGCGGTGAGGCCGGTGACGCCGAGGATGCCGAGCAGATGTTCGGGCTTGCGGCGCTTGTCGTGCTTTGTCAGCCGGTGCACGGGCAAAATTGTGTATTCCTGCCAGCCGAATTCGCCGCTCACCAGATCGCCCGGCGCAAATTTGTCAGAGTTGGATTGGATGACCTCGCCCATGCCCCAGCCGGCCATCAGCTCACCCGGCTGAAGCTGCGCACGATAGGTGCGCGCCTGCATCCAGGCGCGGCTTGCCGGATCGATAGAGAGAAGCGTCGAGCGAACCAGCGCCTCGCCCGGACCAGGCTCACGCGTTTCGGTTTCCTGCAGCGCGAAATTGGCAGGGCTGACCTCCGCGTTCGGTTTGCTCGCGTAAATCCATTGGCGATTTTTCATGGCTCTTTCCCCTCTCCGCTAACCACGCATCAGCGAGACGCCGCCGTCGACCACAATTGTTTCCCCGACCACGTAGTCGCCCGCGCGCGAGGCGAGATAGATCGCGGCTGCCGCCATGTCTTCCGAGCTGCCTATGCGCCGCGAGGGGATCATCTTCGAGACCTCGTCGGCATGGTCGCGCGCGACGCGGTTCATGTCCGAAGCGAATGCACCGGGTGCGATTGCCGACACCGCGATGTTGTCACGGATCAGGCGCACGGCCATGCGCCTGGTGAGGTGAATCAACCCCGCCTTGCTCGCGTGGTAGGAGTAGGTCTCCTGCGGATTGACCGCGATGCCATCGATGCTGGCTATGTTGATGACCTTTGCGAGACGATCCTTGGAAGCGGCCGCGCGCAACAAGCCATGCAGCGCCTGGGTGAGAAAGAACGGCGTCTTGACGTTCAGATCCATCACCTTGTCCCAGCCGCTTTCCGGGAATTCGTCGAAGTCCGCGCCCCATGCTGCACCGGCATTGTTCACGAGGATGTCGAGCTTGGCCTCGTGCCTGATATAGACGTCTGCCATCGCGCGGGCGCCATCCGCGCCGGAGATGTTGACGTTCAGTGCGGTGCACGGGCCGAGTTTCGCAAGCTCAGCCGCCGCCTCTTCGAGCTCCAAACCCTTGCGTGCTGAGATATAAACTTTTGCACCATAGGTCAGAAAACCTTCGGCGATCATTTTGCCAATGCCCCGGCTGCCGCCGGTGATCAACGCCGTTCGCCCTTCGAGCGAAAACAGATTGCGCATATGGCCGTCTCCTGCGAGTTTCTATTGCTCCTCTTCTACATCATTCACGGGAGCCTGGTCGCCCTCGTCCGTTGGGCCGCCGGGAATGACGTAATTGCCCTTCAGCCAACGGCCGAGATCGATATCGGCGCAACGTTTCGAGCAGAACGGGCGAAATTGAGGGTCCTGCGGCTTTCCGCAAATGGCGCAGCTGCCGGCGGACGTCTCATTCGGTGGCGACATCGAACCCTTCGCGCTCGAATTCGTCGCGCGGCTGGAAGGAAACGCGCGGCGCGCCGCGGCGGGCAAGACCGGTACGCACTTCATCGTCATGCGCGGCGAGCCAGCGCACCACATCGGGTGACGCACGAACCGCGATCGGTTTGCCGGGCGCGGCAGCGGCCGCACGCTCGACCTGTCGAACGATGTCGAGCGCCACGCTTTCGCGCGTGCGCGTCCGCCCGCGTCCCCGGCAGGTACGGCAGCATTCCGTCATCAGCTTGACGAGCGGATCGCGGATGCGCTTGCGGGTGATTTCCACCAGCCCGAATTCCGACATGCCGGAAATTTGTGTGGGTGTGCGGTCGCGCGCAAGGCTGGCGGCGAGCACATCCAGCACCTTCTGGATGTTGTCGGGCTGGTTCAGGTGAATGAAGTCAACCACCACCAGCCCACCGACGCCACGCAAACAGAGCTGGCGGCCGATGACCTCCGCCGCCTCCAGATTAACCCGCAGGCTCGTTTCCTCGAGTCCGGTGGCTTCGGTGAAACTTCCGGAGTTCACATCGATGGCAGTGAGCGCTTCGGTGCCTTCGATGGTGATCCAGCCGCCTGAAGGCAACGGCACCCGCGGCTCGGTGAGATGTGCGATTTCATCCTCGAGACCGTAAGACTCGAAGAGCGTGCCGGGGCCGGTGAACAGCTCGAGTTTGCTTTCCGCTTCCGGCATGGCGCGGCGGCAATAGGCGCGCGCCGCTTCCATCGCCTCTCTGTCGTCGATGAGCACGCGCACGGTTTGCGCGTCCACTTCGTCGCGCATAGTACGCTCGACGGGATCAAGATCATGATAGAGCGTGGCCGGCGCGCGACACCTTAGCCGCTTTTCCACCACCGGTCGCCAAGTTCCCGCAAGACGCTCGGCGTCTTCGCGCAAATCCGCAGACTCCGCCCCGATTGCGGCGCTGCGCACGATGTAGCCTGCGCCGGAGAACAGCGCCGTATTATTCTCGCCGATCATGGAGTCGCACAGCGACATTAGGCGCGTGCGTTCGGTCTCGTCCTCAATGCGGCGGGACAGCGCCACGCCGGGCTGATTCGGCACCAGCACCAAGAGGCGTCCCGGAATGGTGACATTGGCGGAAAGCCGCGCGCCTTTCTCGCCGATAGGATCCTTCACCACCTGGACGAGAACTTCCTCGCCCTCGCGGACGCAATCGCTGATCTTGGGTGCGCGCTCGTCTTCGAAACCGGGAAGATCGGCAAGACACCGCGCTTCGCGCGCGCCCAGGAATCCGGCCCGGTCGAGACCAATGTCGACAAAAGCGGCCTGCATGCCGGGCAGGACGCGCTGCACACGGCCCAGAATGATGTTGCCGATCCGGCTATGGCCGCTGCGACCGCCTGTACGACGCCGGAGGGGACTGTCGTCGAGACCGATCAGACGCTCCAGGAACAGTTCCTGCAGCCGGCTGTCTTCGACAATGGCAACACGAATCTCCGCAGCCCCGGCGTTGATCAGGACTTCTTTGTTCATCGCAATACGAGTCAATAACTTGCCGCGTCAGATTAGCACGGAATGCGGTATCCGCATCCTTTCAAGAGCTGAACCGTGTGGAAAAGTGGCAGGCCGACGACATTTGAGTATGACCCGTAGATCTGCCGCGCCAGGCCTTCGGCGCGACCCTGGATGGCATAACCCCCGGCTTTGCCAATGCCTTCACCGGATCGGACATATGCCTCGATCTCGAGGCGCGTCAGTCGGTTGAAGACCACCCGCGTCAGCACGGTGCGGCAAATGACGCGTGCGTCAGGCTTTATGACCGCCACGGCCGTAAATACTTGATGGCTGCGACCGCTCAGCAGCGTCAGGCAATGGCGCACTTCGTCTTCTGATTCGGCCTTGGCCAAGATACGCCGTCCGCAAGCTACGACAGTATCAGCAGCCAGAATGAGGGCCGGACCTGCGCGCCAGGTTTCCGCGACGGCGTGCGCCTTTTCCGCTGTCAAGCGTTCAGCGTGCACACGCGGCA
>DASXGS010000035.1:0-3605 GCA_036488975.1 Rhizomicrobium sp.
TCGGCAGCGATCCGGAGGCGGAAGCCGCCGAGTTGGGTCGCGCCGCGGGGTTGGCGCTCAAGCCGCGCGCCGCGCCGTGGCTGGCGCGCTGATGCGCGTGCTGATCACGCGGCCGGAGGAGGATGCCGAGCGCCTTGCGGAAGAACTTCGGGTGCGTGGCCATGAGCCTATCGTTTCACCGCTCATGACCATCCACTACCTCGACGGTCCAGAAGTTTCGCTCCAAGGCATACAGGCGGTGGTGGCGACGAGCGCCAACGGTATTCGGGCGCTGATGCGACGCACCGCCAATCGAGATGTGTCGATCTTTGCCGTGGGCCCACAGACCGCGGCCGCGGCGCGTGCAGCTGGTTTCGCCCAAACTCGAAATGCCGGCGGCGATGCCGCGTCTCTTTCAAACGCCATCCGCGAATGGGCGGATCCGAAAGCCGGACCGCTGCTTCACGTCGCCGGTCAGGAGCGTGGGGGCGGTCTTGCACAATCATTGGCGGAAGCCGGGTTCTCCGTTGAGGTGCAGGTTCTCTATGCAGCGATTGAAAGCGAACAGTTCAGTCCCGCTGCGCTTGCCGCGTTATCTGCGAGGGCCGTCGACGCTGTGATGTTGTTCTCGCCGCGCAGCGCGCGCCTGTTTGTCGAACGCATACGAAGAGTGGGACTGCAAGCCCGGTGCTTCGAGATGGTTGCGCTTTGCATCAGCAAAGCGGTTGCGGGACCGCTACACGGTCTGCCGTTTAAAACCATCCGGGTGGCCCACCGCCCCGATCAGGAGTCCATGCTGGCGCTGCTGGACGAAGCAGCCGCCGCCCCTTAAAGCGGTCTCAATAGTCCACAGCGTGCCCTCGGGAGAACGGTGTGCCGTCGGGAGGTGGGTCATGAGTCGGATACTGGGCGGCATTCTCATTCTGGTGGGCCTGGCCGGGGCAGCCTTTTGGCTGCTCAGCGGCCCGGACATCCCGCGCGCCACTCTCGAAGCGAAGTATGCCAAGCCCCCGTCGCAGTTCATGCGGCTGGCCGATGGCGCCCGCGCCCACATCCGTGATCGTGGGCCGCGCAACGCCCCGGTGTTGGTGCTCATCCATGGCTCGAATGCCTCACTTTTCACCTGGGAACCTTGGGTGAAGCGGCTGGACAACACGTACCGCGTGGTGACGCTCGACCTGCCCGGTCACGGGCTCACCGGCGCGGTGCCAAACGGCGACTACTCGCAAGAAGGTATGGTCGCCTTCATCAAAGAGGTGGCGGACGGGCTTGGGCTGAAGCAGTTTGCCATTGGCGGCAATTCGATGGGCGGCGCCATTGCGGCGCGCTTCACCGAGAAATACCCAGAGCGCATCAGCCGCCTGATCCTTATCGATTCCGGCGGGCTCCCGACAAATGAGGGTCAGCATATTCCGCTTGCCTTCCGGCTCGCGCGCACGCCTTTCGTCAACAAGGTCCTGCTCCACATCACGCCCCGGTCGCTGGTCGTCGAGGGCCTGAATGATGCGATCGTTCGCAAGAAGATCATCACCAACCGGATGATCGACCTGTACTGGGACTTCGCCCGCATGACCGGAACACGGCAGGCCACGCTGATCCGTTTCCAGCTGCCGTGGAACACGGCGGTTAAAGATCACATCGCCGATATCAAGGCGCCGACGCTCATTCTGTGGGGAGAGGAGGATCATCTCGTCCCGGTCGAGGCCGCGCGCCAGTTTGCCGCCAATATCCATGGTGCGAGGCTCGTGGTCTATCCGCACACGGGCCATATCCCGCAGGAAGAGGTGCCGCAGAAATCGGCGGATGATTTGCGTGCTTTTCTGTCCGGCAAAGAACCGTCGATGTCAGCCGCGCTCCCAACTCCGGTCAATTGAGCGGGTGTTCGTTAATCGCTGGAGTCGTCGCAGGCGCATTCAAGCTTGGGCTGGCCCAGACGGGACAAACCTGTCGAGCACCAGATCCGAGAGCGCGCGGTGAAGGCGTGCATTTTCCTGCTCCAGTGCCTTGAGCCGTGCACCAGGATCGGGCTGAGACAAGTTTTCACCGAGCGGCAAAGGACTCTGTCGCAGCCGCTCGGCAATCACTGGGTATTTGCGCGCGAGCCTTCGAAGCTCGTCGCCGGGAAACACAATCACGCGCATGCTGGTTTGCGCTGTCACCGTGCGCCGGTATCCGCCTGACGGATACATTGCTTCTTCGCCCGCCATGTCACCCGGCCCGAGCTCGGTGGTTCCGGTTTCGCTTTCCGCTCGCGCCGTTCCGGAAACGATCAAATAGAAATGGGTCGCCTCTCGTCCGGCGAGCGTCAGTTGCGAATGCTCGCGCACCATGGAAGCCGTTGCCGTCTCGACGATGTCGTTGAGCGCGTCCACGTTGAATCCCTGCAGCAGCGGCAGGCGTCGCAGCATGTTCCAGGTGACGGCGAAGCGCCGGCGGCTTAGGCCGGTGACAAAGCCGTTGGCGATGATCCCGATGGGCAGTGCAAACAGCGCGAGGCCGGTGACCATCGTGGTACCGGCAATCACCTTACCAAGCGGCGTCTGAGGCGTGATGTCGCCGTAGCCCACGGTGGTGAGAGTGGTGAGTGCCCAGTACATTGCATTGGGCATGGTTCCGAGCGTTCGCGGCTGAATGCTGCCTTCGGCGAGATGCATCAGTTCTCCTTCGAGACACATCATCGAGAGTAGCAGGATGATGGACGCAAAAAGCGCGGAGCGTTCCGCCAGAAGGACCGACAACAGCGCCTGCAGCGCCTGCGAGTACCGCGCGAGCTTGAGCAGCCGGAACAGGCGGAAAATCCGCAGCACCCGCAGATCGATGCCAAAGAAAAGGCCGAGATAGCTCGGAGCGAACGCCAGGAAGTCGACCATCATGACCGGACGCAAGGCAAACAAGATACGGCCCCGGAGCGGCCCGCGCGCTGCCACCCGCGGGTCTTCGGGCGCCGACCACAGACGCGCGACGTATTCCAGCGTGTAAGCGGCGAGCGAGAATTCCTCGAAGCCGGTGAAGAGGCTTCGGAATCTTCCGCCAATCGAAGGAATAGTTTCGAGCGCTACGGCCACCACGTTGGCGACAATCAGCGCGACCAGAAAAATTTCAATGATCCGGCCGGCGGTGCTTTCGAGTTGGCCCTCTTCCAGCAGGATGTAAGCCCATTGCCGAAAGCTGTCTTTCGGCGGCTTTGGTATTTCCCGATGATCTGCGCCAGCGGAGTTCGCGGGCGATGTCATCGCTGCCGCTCCGGCGGCAACCGACTGCTGCAAGGCATCCCCAATGCTTTGCCGGGCAATGTCGGCGCGCTCCCTTTCGCGATATCTAAGCGTGAGTACCTCGCTGCCGCCGTTCAAAACAGAGAAGCGCCAGCCGGAGGAATCCGGCTCAAGATCGCCGATATGAAAGTCGCGATCGGAACACGCGGACACAGATGCCACCAACCCGGTCTTGCACGCAGAACATAGGCCGGGCCGTGGGCGGCAAAACTGAAAGAATCGTAATCCTCACCCACGGATGGACAGGGAAGCGCCTTCTTCAGGTTGCAGCGTTTCCCTGCGGCGCCGCGACGAAGCTGTTCAAGGATGGATTGTATTGATACCGGAAGGTCGTGAGGTGCGACTTGCCCTGCG
>DASXGS010000042.1:0-6824 GCA_036488975.1 Rhizomicrobium sp.
GGGCCTCATCGGGAGTCAATTTTCCATGTTGTCCGAGCGTCACACGACGATAGCGCCCATCAGCGGCACGATAGTTGACGATGTAGCTCTTCGTCCCGCTGGGCAGCGCAACCGCTCCAAAGCCGCGCAATTCGCTGTCCCACTGAATGGCGCGTGTTGTGTTTGCATCGAGAGCATCGACAGATCGTTTTGTGATGCGCGTGTCGCTTCGCATGGCGGTGGCCGTGTCAGTACCGGGTCAGTTTCCGGTGGGAAATCCAGAGACCTTTCGGGAACCGCAGTCAACCTGAAACCCGCAGAAAAGCTGGGCTTTTCCCTCCACAGGAACGCTGAGGAACGTCTGGAAATCGCCTCTTGAAGAACTCTTAATCAGCGGGTCGCAGGTTCGAGTCCTGCATCGCCCACCAGCCTTCACTCGCGAAGCGAGAGAAGGCTCAGCGCCGAACACAAAGCGCGAAGGCGGTCTGTTGCCGCGAGTTACGGCTTGGCAAGCCTCCCGCGATCAAAGTCCAACGTTCAGGAAAGACCTGACACGCGTTCAGCCGCGCTTTTTTCGCTTGCTCGAGGATGATGACGACTTGGTTCGTCCGAGACCGATTTTCTTGGCAAACTCTGAGCGCTTTACAGAGTAGTTCGGAGCCACCATGGGATAATCGCGCGGCAAACCCCATTTGGCCCGGTATTGATCCGGCGTCAGTCCGTAGCGGCTATTCAGGTAACGCTTCAACATCTTCAACTTCTTGCCGTCCTCCAAACAGACGATGTGATCGGCGGTCACGGATTTCTTGATCGCTACTGCGGGCTTCTGTGTTGACATGAGTTCGCCGCCATCGGACGTCGCGAGCCCGCATAACGTGCCGTAAATTGACTTGATCATGATTGGCAGGTCGGCGGCCGGAACGGCATTATTGCCGACATAAGCCGCCACAATGCTTGATGCGAGGCCGAGCATTTCCCGCCCGGAACCCGTAACAGATGAATCGCTTTGCGCCATAAATTCCCTCCGACCAAAGTATAACGAGCGTTATAAAACCTTCACGAAGTTGCGGTCAAGACTTCTCTGCCGTGCAGCTTACACTCACGTACGTGTGTTGAACACAACCGGCGGTCGCAGAACCGACGTGGAGAATAACGCGGCGACGAACAAAATTCGCGGCTCGGGAAATCGCGAAATATTCAGGTTCGTGTGACGCCACGCCGGCGATATCACGGTTAAGCTTCGTACCGGCCAACGCTGCCATTTAATCCGCCGCCTTTTTCGCGGCTTCGGACAGCAGTGGACCCTCTGCCGGTCGCAAAAAGGAAATGCGACAACAGAAACCATCCGGCCGGTATTCCATCTTAACCTCGCCACTTCGTTCCCGCGCAGTCACGGAACGAATGAGGCGCGTGCCAAATCCCTCCCGGTTCGGCGGCACGGGACGCGGTCCGCCGCTCTCCCGCCATTCAATCGTCACCTGCTCATCGCGAGTCTCAACCGGCCGCACGTACCAGTGCACTGAAACGGTCCCGCGCTCGCTGGACAATGCGCCGTATTTGAGCGCATTGGTCGCCATCTCGTGCAACGCCAGGCCCAGAACACCCCCGGTTTCTTCGGTGAGCTGCAATTCGCCCCCCAACAGCAGGAACCGGGCAGATCGTTCCTCCATGAAAGGCGCCAATGTGGAACGAACCAGCGCCCCGCATTCGATGGCAACACGATTGCCCACCAGCACCAGATCGGCCGCAGCACCCAGTGCATGCAGCCGTCCAAGAAAACGTTTCAGAAAAGCCTCCGTCTCGGCGCCCGTCTCCAACCGGCTGCGAGAGTTCTTGGCGAGGGCGTCGATGATGGTGAGAAGGTTCTTCAGCCGGTGCCGCAGTTCACCGATGACCATGTCGCGACGGTCGGTCGCCAGCTTCTGCTCGTGCACGTCGTGCAGCGAGGTGACCCATTCATAGCCGGGTCGCGAGAACCGGGGCACCACGACGGAACGCGCGACATACCAGCGCCAGTCTTCGGCTGCAGCATTCCACAACCGCAGCTCCGCTTCGCGCACATCGCCCACCGAAGGGTCGCTTTCCGGCATGAGCTTCGGACGATCGTCCGGATGGATTGCGTTCACCCATTTCGCGCCGCCATACTCGGGCCATGGCGTCCCGGTGATCTCGGTCCAGCCGGGTTGCGGCGCCTCGATCTGGCCGCCTTCATTCACCGTCAGAACGCTGCCGGAGATCACGTCCAGCAGCTTGCGATAACGCATTTCGCTATGCAGCGCCCGCTGCAGCGCCACGCGCAGGAAGTGCGCGATAGCTACCTGCGCGCCCGCGATAATCATCCAGAGGGATAATGTTAGCGCCCAGACGAGGTTCGGAGAATGCAGCGTGAGCACCGGCGGCACAAAGAGAAACCACGCCAACGCCCCGCTGAGCGCAACGGCGATCAGCCCGCACTCCCAGCCGGTGAACAATGCAACCAGGCCGACCGCCGGAAGGTAGAAGACGAGCGGCCCGCCCTGGGTGACAAGACCCGCGGACATGCGCAGCAGCGTGGCCGCGGCAAGGGCACTTGCGAGCCACGCGGCGCAGGAAAGCGGCGTGCGGCGTCGCACGAGAGCAGATGCGAGGTGTAGCAGGCGGGAATCGTGCCGGGAGGCTGCCGGGCTTTGGCCCGCGGCGGCTTCGCCAGACACCTGAGACATACAAGACCCTCCGCCCGCCAATCGGTATACACTTGCGCCGGTCCCGCAATTGCGGTTTTGCGAAGTGCGTTGAGACAGGCTTAAATGCCCCTGACTGGCGGTTAGCCGGTGCTCGGCCACTTTTGAGGCGAATATGAGGCACCCGTTCGACCTGGTGATCCGGAATGGCACGGTTGCCGATGGCACCGGCGCGCCATTGCGCGAAGCGGCTGTCGCTATCAGAGGCAATCGAATCGCAGCCGTCGGCGAAGTTGCTGCGAGCGGTGCGGAAGAGATCAACGCCAAGGGCCTGTTGGTCACACCGGGCTTTGTCGACATCCACACGCATTACGACGGACAGGCGACCTGGGATTCGCGCCTGCAACCATCCAGCTGGCACGGCGTGACGACCGTGGTGATGGGCAATTGCGGCGTCGGTTTTGCGCCGGTGCGCGAGACCGACCGAGATCGGCTCATTGAACTGATGGAAGGCGTTGAAGACATTCCCGGTGCCGCGCTGCACGAAGGGCTGCGGTGGAACTGGGAATCGTTTGGCGATTATCTCGATGCAATCGACGCGCGGCCGCACGATGTGGATGTGTGCGCGCAGCTGCCGCACGGCGCGTTGCGGGTTTATGCGATGGGCGAACGTGGCGCGCAGCTGGAACCGGCGATGGACGACGACATCGCGCGCATGCGCATGCTTGCTACCGATGCCATGCGGGCAGGCGCGCTCGGGTTCTCCACTTCGCGCACGTTAAATCACCGCACGGTGAAGGGCGATCCCACACCATCGCTGCGTGCCAGCGAAGCGGAGCTGATGGGCATTGTGCTTGGCCTTGCGGATGCCGGGCGAGGTGTCGTCGAACTGATTTCCGATTTCGACACACCCGATCTCGACACCGAATTCGCCATGATCCGCCGGCTGGTGGAATCGTCGCGGCGTCCGCTTTCGCTGTCGCTGGCGCAAGCGGGGCGCAACTCCGACGGCTGGCGGGAAATTCTGCGGCGCATCGAAGATGCTTCGGCGGACGGTCTGCTGATCCGGGCTCAGGTGGCGCCGCGCCCGATCGGCGTGCTGCTGGGGCTACAAGGGACGCTCAATCCCTTTACGGCGCATGAGACGTTCGCGGAAATCAAGGACCGGTCGCTGACCGAGAAAGTCGCCATCATGCGGGATCCGGCCTTTCGCGCGCGCATGCTGGCGGAAACCGCCGACAAGATCCGCAACAACCGGCTGGCGCGCGGCATCACGGAATTCGAACGTATCTTCCCCCTGGGGGACCCGCCGGACTACGAACCGCCCAAGGAGCGCGCCGTTGCTTATCTGGCGCAAGCTGAAGGCCGCAGCGCCGCCGAAGTTGCCTACGATCTGCTGCTCGAAGATGACGGGCGGGCGTTCCTGTTCATGCCCTTCGCCAATTACTCCGATTACAACCTCGATTGTTGCGCCGAGATGATCGCGCACGCCGATTGCATCATGGGCTTGGGCGATGGCGGCGCGCATGTCGGCCTGATTTCAGACGCCAGCTACCCCACCTATCTGCTGGCGCACTGGGGCCGAGACCGAAAGCACGGGCGGTTCGGCCTGCCGTATCTGGTGAAACGGCAGACGATGGACACGGCACGCGCGGTGGGGCTGGATGACCGCGGCTTGATTGCGCCGGGCATGAAGGCCGACCTGAATGTGATCGATTTCGATCGGCTGCAGGTGGAAGCGCCGCGCATGGCGTTCGATCTCCCGGCCGGCGGCAAGCGCCTGCTGCAAGGCGCGACCGGCTACGTTGCGACAGTTGTTTCCGGCAAGGTGACGTATCGCGGTGGTGAAGCCACCGGCGCCCTTCCGGGAGCATTGGTACGCGGTCCGCAGGCTGCTCCCGGGTTAACGGCTCGTTAGTGCTCTGGCGGCATCGCTAAACCTTGCGGTAGCACAGTTCGCCTACGCTTGCGGCCCAAATGGTCGGGCGCGTCTCAAAAGTAACCTGCGAAAAGCTGCTGGCGACGCTCGCCTGGGCGGCAGCGTGCATCGGCGCCGCGATGACGTTGGACTACGTCGTCACCATTTGCCTGTTGCATAACAGCGCGAACTACACGCCCCTCGCCACCTTTGCCATTGCCGCTCTCGTGACGCTGCCCACCACTTACGCGCTGGTGAGCAGCCGCTACAATTTGCGTCACGCGCGGGACGATCTCGCCTGCGCGCGTGACGCTGCCATCAATGCGGGGCTCGCCAAGACCATGTTCTTCGCGAATATGAGCCACGAGTTGCGCACGCCGCTGAACGCGATCATCGGCTTCTCGGACCTGCTGGCGACGGACGTGTTCGCCAACCGCCGCGTGGAATACGCCAAGCTCATTCACGCTTCCGGTGTCCATCTCCTCGATCTGGTGAACGATCTGCTCGAGATCTCGAAACTCGAGGCGGGCAAACTGCAGCTGCGGGAAGAGTCGGTCGCGATCGACGAATTGATCGAGGAGTGCCTGAAAACCGTCGAGCCGCGATCGCGCGCGGGCAAGCTCCACCTCGCGCCGCGGATCGAAGGCCATCTTCCGAATGTGACGGCCGATCGCCGCGCGCTGAAGCAGATCCTGCTCAACCTGCTCACGAATTCGATCAAGTTCAGCGGCGTGGGCGGGCATGTGGAGGTATTCGCCTACATCGCCGCGTCTGGTGAGCTCGCTCTGGGGGTGCGCGACGACGGTGTCGGGATTGCCGCGGAAGATCTTGCGAATGCTTTCGAGCCCTTCAAACTCGCGCACCACGACGTGCTGAATGTGCCCGAGAGCACCGGCCTTGGACTGCCGATCGTGAAGGGGCTCGCGGAGGGGCACGGCGGCCACGTCACCATCGAAAGCTGGGTTGGCGAAGGCACCTGCGTCACCGTCTGGCTGCCGCACGAGCGCCTCGAACCTGGCCGCTCGCTGGCGCTGGCGTCCTAGACAGTTGGGATTGCCTGCCCTCTAATCGATCGCATGACGGCGGAAATTAAGGGCGCTGTGGCTCAGGGCTTCGAGGGCGTGCGCGAGGCGTTCGCCGCCAACTTCGCCCGCGAAGGCAATTACCAGGAGGTTGGGGCGGCGCTTGCCGCCTTTCATCACGGCCGCTGTGTCGTCGATCTGTGGGGCGGCTATGCGGACCGCGCGCGGACAAAGCCATGGGCGCACAACACACTGATCAATGTCTGGTCCAGCACCAAAGGCATTGTGGCTGTTGCAATCGCCATTCTGGTGGATCGCGGACTCGTCCGCTATGAAGACACGGTTGTCAGTGTCTGGCCGGAGTTTGCGCATGCGGGAAAAGACACCGTCACCCTTGCGCAGGTGATGTCTCATCAGGCGGGGCTGCCCGGCTTTGTCGAGCCGACCGTACTCGAAGACCAGTACGACTGGAAAAGCTGTTGCGGAAAGCTGGCGCGCCAGGCGCCGGCCTGGCCGCCTGGCACGGCGACCTCGTACCACGCCATGACCTATGGCTGGCTCGCCGGCGAAATCGTACGGCGCGTGACAGGGAAATCCGTTGGGCGCTTTGTGCGGGCGGAAATCGCGGGGCCGCTGCGCGCAGATATCTTCATCGGATTGCCGGAAGACGAAGAGCCACGTGTCGCCGAGATGATCGGCCCGAGGGTCGCTGTCGCGCTCCCGCCGCTGAGTGCGGCGGCGATGATGGCGCTCACCAATCCGGAGCAAAGTGCTGAAGCGCCGAATGCCCGCGCCTGGCGCGCCGCCGAAATTCCCGCCGCCAATGGTCAGGCAAATGCAATGGGCCTTGCGCGGCTGTACGCCATGCTGGCGGGGGGCGGCGAACTGGACGGCGCGCGGCTTCTTTCGCGCGACGCGGTCGAGCGTCTCGCCGAGCCCGCTACTTCCGGCGGGCGCATCGATATGTTCCTCGGCTTCCCCGACAGCTGGGGCATGGGCGTGGCGCTGAACACGCCTGGCATATACGGCCCAAATCCGCGCGCGTTCGGGCATTCCGGCTGGGGCGGCTCGTTCGGCTGCGCCGATCCGGATGCCGGCGTGGCCATTGGATATGTCTGCAACCAGATGGGCCCGGAACTGGTGGGCGATCCGCGCACCGCCGGGCTCTGCCACGCGATACTGGATGCCGCGAAGCGCGCCTGAGCTTGTTTGACCCGCGAAGCCGCGCGGAGGAAACTGCGTCGT
>DASXGS010000047.1:0-3950 GCA_036488975.1 Rhizomicrobium sp.
CTGCTGCTGCTGTGGATCTACTACACGACGCAGGTGTTCCTGCTCGGCGCCGAGTTCACGAAGGTGTACGCCAGCCGCCACGGCAGCCAGCAATCGAGAGACTCCGACGGGGCGCCGAGCATGCGCTCTTCATCAGATTAACCCGCCAACGCCATGCCCTGGGTGAATTGCAGATTGGCGAGACGAGCGTAGAGGCCGCCCCCGGCCACCAACTCGGCGTGGCTGCCCTCGTCCACAATGCGGCCCTGATCCATCACCACGATGCGCTTCAGCCGTTGAATGGTGGCGAGGCGATGCGCAATCACGATGGTGGTGCGCCCGGCCATTAGGTTTTGCAGGCCGGTCTGCACCAGCCGCTCGTTTTCGGCATCGAGCGCGGAGGTCGCCTCATCCAGCAGCAGCAACGGTGCATCCCGCAGAATCGCGCGCGCGATCGCCAGCCGCTGTCGCTGCCCGCCGGACAAAGTGACGCCGCGTTCGCCAACTGCCGTTTCGTAGCCCTGCGGCAGCGCCTCGATGAATTCCGCGGCCGCGGCCGCCTCGGCGGCGCGGCGCACATCGGCGGAATTCGCTTCCGGCCGGCCGTAGCGGATGTTGTCCGCAATCGTGCCGGAGAAAATCACCGGATCCTGCGCCACCAGCGCGATGTGCCTACGCAACGCGGTAGGATCGAGCCGCGCGGTGTCGATACCGTCGAACAGGATGGCACCGGATTGGGGCGCGTAGAATCGCAGCAGCAGCTGGAGCACGGTGGACTTTCCGGCGCCGGACGGGCCCACCAGCGCCACGGCCTCGCCCGGCGCGATGTCCAGCGAGAATCCGTTTAGCGCGGCCTGATCGGGTCGCGTGGGATAGTGGAACACCACATCGCGCAGTTCGATCTTGCCTTGCGCGGCTTCGGGGAGCACCAGCGGATTGGCCGGTGTGGAAATCGCGGGCCTCGTCTGCAGCAATTCGCTCAACCGCTCGGCCGCGCCGGCCGCGCGCTGCACATCGCCCCAGGTTTCGCTCATCGCACCCACGCCGCCCGCCACCATCATGGCGTAGAAAATGAACTGCACCAGCTGGCCCGGGCTCATCGCATGCGTCACCACGTCCTGCGCGCCCACCCAGCCGATGCCGGCGATGCAGCCGAAGACGGCGAAGATCACGACGGCGGTCATCGCCGCGCGGGCACGGGTGCGGAGCACCGCCACGTCGAACGATCGTTCCACGGCGCGGCCGAATTGCGTGCGCTCGTAATTCTCCAGGGTGAACGCCTGCACGGTTTGCACCGCGTAGAGCACTTCGGAGGCACGCGCGCTGGTATCGGCAATCCGATCCTGGCTCTTGCGCGACAGCGTGCGCACCCAGCGGCCGAACAAGATGAGCGGAATGATCACCACCACGACCGCAGCGACAACCAGCGCCGTGAGTTTCAGGCTGGTGAAAAACATCAGCAACAGTCCCCCGACGAACATCACCAGATTGCGCAGCGCCACCGAGGCGGATGAACCCACCACCGTCTGAATGAGCGTCGTATCTGCGGTGAGGCGCGATAGCACCTCGCCGGTGCGGGTGACTTCGAAGAATTCCGGCGTGAGCCCGATGACGTTCGCGAACACGCCTTTGCGGATATCGGCGATCACCCGCTCGCCGAGCCATGTGACGAAATAGAAGCGGATGGCGGTCGAGATGCCGAGCACCGCTGCGGCAAGCACGAATAGCAGGAAATAGTGCGAGATCGCCGCGATCTGCGCGGCGCTGAAGCCACGATCGATCAGCGCCCGTAGCGCGGCGGGAATGGAGAGGGTTGCGGCCGAAGAAACCAGCAGCGCGATCCCGGCGATCGTAATCCGCAGCCGGAACGGCCGCACGAAAGGCAGCAGGGACCGCAGCGGCCTGAGCGAACGGGACTTCGCCCGCCCCCGTGCCTGCCAGGCGATTTGTGTGGCAAATTCCTCGCCGGACTGGGACATCCGGAAACCGGCCTCTTCTCTCGCGGGAAGATATAGTGCGCGCCGGGCGTGGCCCGAACGGGGCCTATCGCCGCGCGGGTTGCGGCCACGCCCCCCTTCCCCTATAAGGCCCGCCTTCCGTCAAATGCGCTCAAGCAGCGAAGCGATAGCGCAAAAAGCCGAGTTTTCCCCTCATGAAAAAGGGCATCCACCCGAACTACCACTTCGTCACCGTCACCCTGAACGACGGCACGAGCTACAAGACACGCACCACCTGGGGCGAGCCCGATGGCAAGCTCACGCTCGACATCGATCCTACCACGCACCCAGCCTGGACAGGCGGGCAGCAACACCTGATCGACCGCGGCGGCCGGCTCACCCGCTTCAACAAGCGGTTCAAGGATTACGTGAAGTCCTAGGCGTCGCGCGCGAAAGCTTGCTCCAAGCGCGCAAACTGCGCCTGCACGCCGGGCTGCGGTGCTGCTTCGCGCAACAGCACTTCCTCCAGCCGCGCGATGCGGCAGTAGAGGCTTTCGCTTCGCGCGAGCAGATCCCGAAGCGCTTTCGGCAGACATTCCGCGTCTTCTGCGCGGCCGCCAAAACAGATTTCTTTCGAGCCCAGGCGGTAGCGTTCATCGGTGGCGTCGGAGGCCGGCATATCGCCTTCATGCACAGCGCGCTGCACCAACAGCCAGCTCGCCGCCTGCATCAGCCGCGTGGTGACGCGCAGGCTCTCGCTCGCGTACATCATCGCCGCCTTGCGCGGCAGATCGCGCGCCTCTTCCTTGCCGCGGCCGTCGAGATAGCGCGCAGCTTCTTCGACCATCGCCATGCCCTCGTCGAAGGTACGGTCGAACAGCGCTGAGCCCGCAAAGGATTGCATCGTCATTCCGTGCAGCGATTTCTCGTCCAGTTCCACAAGCGACATGGCATATTCTCCACCAACGTCTCACGCTATCAGCCGCTCGCGCCTTGGCAAGCGCCGTTGTGCGTTAAGGATTAAGGCGGAAAGTACGGATCAGGCGACCGCCGGTCCGCCGGCAGATTCACCGTGCCTTGAAGAAGGCGGATGCCGCGTTCTTCGTCGCCTGCCGAGCCTTGATGGCTTCGCGGCAGCGCCCGATCTCCGTTTCCATAGCCGCGATGCGGGCTTCGAGCTCGTGCTCGGAAAAGGCGGAGAGGTCCTGCCCGAGCGCGAGTTCCGGCGTCTTGATGCGCGGGCTTAGTTCCTCCGGATCGATCGGCATTTGTGCGCTCTCCCGTTGTGGATAATGTCAGCGCGAATCTGGCAAGCGCGCAAGCAGGACGATGAAGGCCATCCGCATCGAGAATCCGGGCCCGGATTACCAGCTCGTGCTGGGCGAAGCACAGCAGCCCGAGCCGAAAGCCGGAGAGGTACTGATCAAGGTTGCGGCGGCCGGCGTGAACCACGCCGATCTCGCGCAGGCGAGCGGACGATATCCGCCGCCGCCGGGCGCTTCGGACATTCTCGGGCTGGAAATATCCGGTGATATCGCGGGCCTTGGCGATAATGTTGCGCAATTCAAAACGGCTGAGAAGGTTTGCGCACTGCTCGCCGGCGGCGGCTATGCCGAATACTGCACCGCGCCGGTAGAGTGCGTGCTGCCGGTGCCGAAAGACGTCGATGTCGTGAGTGCGGCGGCGCTGCCGGAAGTGTATTTTACGGTGTGGGCCAACCTGTTCGATGCCGCGCGGCTTGCGCCTGGCGAGCGCGTGCTGATCCACGGCGGCTCGAGCGGCATCGGCACCGCGGCGATCCAGCTCTGCGCCGCCCGCGGGCACGAAGTGTTCACCACCGCCGGTAGCGCCGAGAAATGCGCCGCGTGCGAGAAGCTTGGTGCGAGGCGCGCAATCAACTACCGCGAAGAAGACTTCGTGGAGCTGGTCAAGCAGGCGACCGAGGGGCGCGGCGTGGATGTCATCCTCGACATGGTTGGTGGCGATTACATCCAGCGCAACATCTCTGCTGCGGCGCTATGGGGACGCATCGTC
>DASXGS010000066.1:0-4880 GCA_036488975.1 Rhizomicrobium sp.
AGAGATGCTTGTGAACTGCACTGGCAGACGGTAGGCCGGTGGAATTGCGTACAGCTTGAAATCGGCTTCCAGCTGCAGCGCCAGCTCGCCGTTGGCGCGGGCCTTCCACGGATAATCGTCGGAATCGAGCGGCACCTGGAAATCCATCCGGCACAGCGTTGTCTCAATCCGGATGTGCCCACCCGAGAACGCACCGGGATTCGGATAAGGCATCTCGACAGAACGACCCTGAAAGACGACCTGCGTTTCCGCGCCGGCCGTCACGATGATCTGGTGGCTCGAATTGTTCACGATCACCACATTGCCCGGCTCTTCGAAGAGTTCGCAGGCAGCTAGCGCCGCGCAACACAGAAGCGCCGCCAACAGCGCGCGCCCGATTCGGGAAAGCAGGACTCGCTGTGTGTTAAATGGCGAAAAACGCATGGGCGGGTGCTGACTGTAAGAACTCAGAATGTCAATCCGACAAGGCTGGCAGGGGCACCGTCCCACGTCACCGCGCCGTTGCGCTGGCGATCGCGCAGCGATCCGTCCACGCCTGCGCCGCCGAGATACATCGTTATCCCGGCAGAAAGCACATCGATATGCCCGGACGCGTCGCCCACCTTCTCATAGTTGTAGCCAAGACTCACGCTTACTGGAATCGTCGGCACCGGCAGGTATTCGGCCGAAACGTTCGCGTCCTTCAGCGTGGGCCCACCATGCTGCACCTTGGCGTAGTCGAAGCCGGCGCCGAGCGCGATGTTCCGAACCGGATAGGCGAGCAGGCCTGCGCTGCCGTACCACGCGTTCACATCGTTCGTCAGTTTGCCGCCCTTCGCGCGAAAAGTCAGGCTGCGCAGAAGGTACGCTTCGCCGAACAGCCCGTAAGACAGGCTGCTCGCATGCGCATCCGGCAGCCGGACTTCTTCCACGCTTCCGCCGAAGTCGCCGGCCCAATCGCGCCAGTACACGTCCCCGCCGAAATCCCACAAATTGGTGTTGCTGCCACCGCTCTTGGGCAGATTGATCCAGTCGCCGCCCGCCTTCGCCTGGACGTTGATGCCGGGATCCATGGCGGTGAGGTTGCCGCGCGCCACGCCGCCCCATACCGAGCTATCGCCGCCACGCGCGCTCAGATTGGAGTAAGATGCATTCACATTGCCGGAGAAGTCCATCGGGGCCGCGTGTGCGATAGACAGCGCGTACCCACCGAACAATAAACACAGGAAGACGCAACGCCCCATTCGCCCGTACCCCGGCCAAAACATCCGGGCGGACCTTATCCAGTTTTCCGCGCGCCGCAATTCTCGATTGAATCAGGCTGCCTGGACTTTCTCCCTGTCTGTAGGCGTGGCCGAATCGGGCGCGAGGCGGCGAGGCAGATGGCAGCGCACCAGCGTGCCTTTGCCTTCCTCGGTCTGCAGCTCCACCCAGCCATCGTGCAGTTCGACAAAGCGGCTGACGAGGGCAAGTCCAAGGCCCGCGCCCGCGCGCTTGCCCGCGCGCCCCTTGGCGGTGAAACGCTCGAACACACTGGCCTGCACGTCCGCCGCAATCCCTGGTCCGCTGTCGGAAACATAGATCTGCACGTCGTCGCCAACAATTGCCGCGCCTAGCGCGATGGCGCCGCCGATCGGAGTGTACTTCAGCGCATTGGACAAGAGATTGAACACAACCTGCCTGATGCGCCGCTGGTCCAGCACCGCCACGCCAACATCTGGCTTCACATCCAGCGTGAAATCGATGTGCAGGCTGGCCGCATGCTGCCGCATCGGTTCGGCCACGCGGGTCAGCAGATCATAGAGATCGACACGCGCCAGTTCCAGCCGCATGTTGCCGGAATCGATCATCGCCAGATCGAGAATGTCGCTGGTGATCTCGCCGAGCCTCTGCGAGGCGAAGAGAATGCTCTGGACGTAGTCGCTTTGCTTGGCATTCAGCGCGCCGGCATGACCTGCCGACAGCATCTCGGCAAAGCCCTGCACCGCGTTCAACGGATCGCGGAACAGGAAAGAGGCGTGCTGCACGAAATCCGATTTTAGCCGGTCGCCCGCTTCCAGCGCTTCGTTGCGCTCGCGCAGCGCGCTTTCGATGCGGAAGCGATCGGTCACGTCTGCGAAGGTGACCAGCGTTGCGCCATCGGGCAGCGGCGCCAGCGACACCGCAACGATGGTGCGATCGAAGCGCTCGATCTCGCCCCAGTCACGCCGCCGCTCCGAACCTGACGACACGCTCGCGACCAGCTTCTGCCAAACGGCTTCCTCGCCGAAACGCTGCACACACATCTCGGCGATCTTCTGGACATGTGGCTGGCCTTCCAGGTCCGAGTGCTCGAACTGCCACAGCCGCGCGAAGGCCGCGTTGTGCAATTTCAGCCGTCCATCGGTGCCGAACACCGCGACACCCTCATTGAGCGTGTCCAGTGTCGCGCGCTGTACGCCCGTGAGAGTCTTATACGACGCCTCCAAGGCGAATTTCTCGGTGATGTCTTCATAGAGCCAGATGAGCCCGCCGAACGGATGCGGTTGAGCCACGACGCGCAAGGTCCGGCCATCTGGCAAGGTCCATTGATCGTCGGGCGGCGCGCCGCGATCTCGCTCATAGGCCGCAAGGTGCGCGCGCTTCCACGTCTGATAGTCGCGCTGCTCCGGCAGGCGTCGTATCTCGCGCAGGCGGTCGAGGATTTCGCCGTCGCTCGGATGCGTCTCGAGCCAGTCTTCCTGCAATCCCCATAGCGCAACGAAGGCGCGGTTGTAGAACGATAGGCGCTGGTCAGGCCCGAAGATCGCCACCGGCGTTCGCAGTCTGTCGAGCGTTTCGGCATACGCGTCGATGTGCTGCTGCAGCCGCGCTTCCACATTGGAAAGCTCGGTGCCATCCACCGCAAACCCCATGATCGAACCGTCGGGCAGCGGCGCATCGATCAATGTGAGTGCGCGGCGCTGTCCACCAATGGCGACATAGCGCTTCGCTTCCACGGCGTGGCCTTCGGCGCGCGCGCTGCTGGCCAGATCGCGCTCGGACTTTTCCAACGGGGTCTGCGATGCCACGGCCGTGCCGCTGTCCGGCGCACCCACCGCGGCGGCAAAGGCACGGTTCGCCCAGGTCAGCGCGAGCGATCGGTCGCGCAGCCAAACGGGCAGAGGAAGCGCATCGAGAACGGCGCGGAAATCGGCCAGCGCTTCGACGGGCGCGCGTTCCTGCTCCAGCCATACCGCAGCGAAACCGCCGATGGCGCGGCCTCGCACCCGCACCGCCTCGCCCGCTCGGCTGTGTGCCGTCAGAGTGAACGCCGCACCCGAATGCCCCAGATCATCCAACGCCTGCGAGAGCGAAAGTGCGTCGGGTCCGGCGAGGCAGGCATCCAGCAGCGCGTCGGCGTCGCCGTAGGTTTGCGTCTCGGCTTGTTTGCCCCACACGACCACGCTCTCGCGGCCGGCCTCGACCAGAGCATCGCGGGCAGCCACAGCGGCGCTGGCGCGGGCATGCAGCGCACGCACCGCCTGCCGCAGCCGGCGCACGGAACGGTCGGTCCAGACTGCCCACAACGATCCCGCGACCGCCAGCGACACCGCGCCGAAGCTGATGAGGACGGGAACGAAGGTCGGTTCGGCGGCGAAAGCCGGCTGCGGCAGCAGCAAAAGCACCAGCAGCAACGTGGCCCGGAGCGAGCGGCGTTTCCCCTTGTTCATCCGGCTTATTGGCGCTGCCGGTTTCCAACGCATGCTTCTGGCCGCCCCCAATTCCGCGTGGTCCAGCGGCGAATCACTGCGGAATCAACAAGATACCTGCGGGGGGCGAGTCCGCATAGGGATGGTGGTTAAGAAAGTGTGAATCCGCGAGATATTGAGACAGGCGGCCGATCTTGTGTCGTCGCGCGGCCTCTCGTTTATCCGGCTATCATCAGTAGCGGTAGCTGTCCGGCTTGAAGGGGCCCTGCTCCGGCACGCCGATGTAATCGGCCTGTTTCTTCGACAGCTGCGTCAGCTTCACGCCGATCTTGTCGAGGTGCAGGCGCGCGACCTTCTCGTCCAGCTCCTTCGGCAAGGTGTAGACCTTCTTCTCGTACTTGCCGGGATTTCCGAACAGCTCCATCTGCGCCAAGGTCTGGTTGGTGAACGATGACGACATCACGAAGCTCGGATGGCCCATCGCATTTCCGAGATTCACCAGCCGCCCTTCGGACAGCAGGATGATGCGCTTGCCGTCGGGGAATTCGATCTCGTCCACCTGCGGCTTCACGTTGTGCCACTTGTAGTTCTTCAGCGCCGCCACCTGAATTTCGGAATCGAAGTGGCCGATATTCGCCACGATGGCGCGGTGCTTCATCGCCCGCATGTGATCGATGGTGATGACATCCAGATTACCGGTGGCGGTGACGAAGATGTCGGCGCGCGGTGCCGCATCGTCCATGGTGGTGACTTCGTAGCCTTCCATCGCGGCCTGCAGCGCGCAGATGGGATCGACTTCGCTCACCATCACGCGGCAACCGGCCTGCCGTAAGGAAGCAGCCGAGCCTTTGCCGACATCGCCGAAGCCCGCCACCATCGCCACCTTGCCGGCCATCATCGCATCGGTGCCTCGGCGGATTCCGTCCACCAGCGACTCGCGGCAGCCATACAGATTGTCGAACTTCGACTTCGTCACGCTGTCGTTGACGTTGATGGCGGGGAACAGCAGCGTGCCCTTCTTCTCCATCTCGTACAGGCGATGCACGCCGGTGGTGGTTTCTTCCGTCACGCCACGGATGTTCTGCGCGAGCTGCGTGTACCAGCCCTTCTTGTGCTCCAGCCGCCGCTGAATCGCGGCGAACAGCACTTCCTCTTCCTCGTTGGACGGTTCCTTCAGAAAGCGCGTGTCGCCTTTTTCGGCGCGGTGGCCGAGATGCACCAGCAGGGTGG
>DASXGS010000121.1:0-6270 GCA_036488975.1 Rhizomicrobium sp.
TCCATAGCCGTCCATCCCGCAGCCGTACCGGCAGCGGACAGCGGACGCCTTTGGCGTGCAGGTGTTCCAGCAATCCCAGGAAATATGGCAGGTCCTCTTCGCGCACGCGCTTTTCGTACAGCGTCAGCACAAAGGCACCGCGGTCCGTCGTCAGAAAGAAATTGGAATTCTCGACGCCCTCCGCGATGCCCTTGAAGCTGATGGGCCGGCCCACATCGTACTCGCGAAGCAACGTCTCGAGCTCGTCGAAGGATACTTCGGTGTAGACGGCCATCCGAACCCCGCTATGCTCTCGCATGAGTATCGCGCGCGTATTCGGGTCACAATGAGGCATGGCGACATCCGGATCGGCATTTCCGGCTGGCGGTACAAGGGATGGCGCGGCGTATTCTATCCCGTGGGCCTGCGCCAGAAGGACGAGCTGGCGTTCGCCGCGAAAGCCTTTCGCACTATCGAGATCAACGGCACGTTCTATTCGCTGCAGCGCCCGGAATATTTCGTCGCCTGGCGCGACCAGACACCCGACGAATTTTCCTTCGCGGTGAAGGGACCTCGCTTCATCACGCATATGCTAAAGCTCACGCGGGCGGAAACGCCCCTTGCCAATTTCTTCGGCAACGGTCTACTGGCGCTGGGCGACAAGCTCGGGCCGATCCTCTGGCAGTTCCCGCCGAATTTCCGCTTCAATCCGGAGAAGCTGGCTGAGTTTTTCGAACAATTACCGCGCGACACGCAATCGGCGGCCCGCTTGGCAAAGAAACATGATCATCGGATCAAGGGCCGAGCGTGGCTGCGCACGGACGCGAACCGGCCATTGCGATACGCAATGGAGATTCGCCATGAAAGTTTCCGCTGTCCGGAGTTCATCGCGCTGTTGCGCAAGCACGACGTCGCGTTGGTGGTGGCCGACACGGTGGACTGGCCGTTGTTGTTCGACGTCACGGCTGATTTTATCTATTGCCGCCTGCATGGCTCCGAGCAGCTGTACGCCAGCGGCTACGAGTCCGATGCCCTCGACACCTGGGCGAAGCGGGTCGTCGCGTGGTCTCAAGGGCGCGAATTGCGCGATGGGGACTGCGCGCACCCAAAGAAGGCGCGGGCTGCGCCGCGCGACGTGTTCGTGTATTTCGACAACGACGCCAAGGTGCGCGCGCCGTTCGACGCGCATGGCCTGCAGGATAGAGTCAGTCGGCTGATGCAGCCGCCGCGACGAACGAGGAGGTAAGGTATGGCGTTGCAAATGAAAGACCGGTGCGAACGCTGCGAAACTGCTCTGCCCCTGGCTTCCGATGAAGCCTTCATCTGCAGTTATGAATGTACCTTCTGCCGCGCCTGCGCCCGCGCTATGGACCACGTGTGTCCGAATTGTGGCGGCGAGCTGGTGCCGCGACCGCGCCGGATCGCGCGGGAATGAATTATCGCCATGCCTACCACGCGGGCAATTTCGCCGATGTGCATAAGCACGTGGCGCTGGTGGCGGTGTTGCAGAATCTGCGCCGGAAAGAGAAACCGTTTGCGGTAGTCGATACCCATGCCGGCGCAGCACTCTATGACTTGTCTGGAACCGAAGCCTCGAAAACGGGAGAAGCCGCCGCGGGAATCGCGAAGCTCCGAAGCTTGACCGCTCGAACACCGGCGCTTCGACAATATCTTGAAATCGTAAATTCCTTCGGACCCGAACACTATCCGGGCTCACCGCTGATCGCCGCCAAACTGCTTCGGCCGCAAGATCGACTGATTGCAATGGAGCAGCACCCGGAAGAATTCGCGGCGCTCGAACGATCGCTTTCACCCTTTCATAATGCTCGCTCGGTAGCCGGCGACGGATACAAACAACTGGATTCATTGCTGCCGCCGGCCGCGCGGCGCGGAGCCGTGTTCATCGACCCGCCCTATGAAGAAGAGAACGAAATGGAGCGCCTCGCGCGGGCGCTCGCGCGGGCGTTTCGCCGTTTCGCCAACGGCACCTATATAGTCTGGCATCCTCTGAAGCGCGCGTCGGACGTCGAATTGCTGGCCGGCGAACTTCAGACTGCTGGCCCGATGAAGCTGCTCTCCTTGACGATCGATGTGGGCGAAGAAAATCCGGCGTTGGTTGAACGACTCCACGCCGCCGGCTTGCTGGTGATCAATCCGCCCTTCGGATTGGACCTTGAGATGGAAGCGGCCGGCGCCGAAGTGCTACCCTTCCTGCAGCAAGGTCCCGCCGCTCGCACAACGGTCCGGTGGCTCTCAGCCGAGCGCTAGGCGGGTTGCGGCGCCAAAGGCCTGACCGTATGTTCGCCGCCCCGCGGACAGGTGGCTGAGCGGTTGAAAGCACCGCACTCGAAATGCGGCATACTCGCAAGGGTATCGAGGGTTCGAATCCCTCCCTGTCCGCCACGTTTCTGGATAACATGTTGTACCTTAAGCACAATCTTGCGCTAACGGAAATCCCTCATAAGCGCCCGCATAAGTAGCGAGGCTAGTCATAACCGCGCCTTTTCCGCCTCGATGTCTCATTCGACAATTTGATATTGGCAGGAATGCGTCCTGTGTCGCGTTGCGCCAATAGCGGTCGTTCGCCGAGCGAATTTGTTCTGCGCGCAGCCGGCCCCTGCCCGCAGAACGGCTCGTGCGCTGTTTTCAAACGGCGGGGATCAGACGAAGGAGCTGCCGCTTAAGGTCCCCGTGTAGCCGGTGACATCGATCACCAGATCCGCAGCCGTCTGATAGCCAGCCTGTCCATTCTCGTCGACGATGAGGAAGGTGTGTCCCGAAAGGTCCCCTGAATCGGCCGTGAACAGGACGGCGTGCTGCACAGCGAGATTGCCCGAGTTCACGGCAGCGGCCAGATCGCTGTCGAACGTCGCCGTGGAAAGCGCGCCGCCGATAATCGCGGCATCGACTCCGGAAGGTCCGGCATGGGCGAGGCCGCTTGGCCCATCGATCTGTCGACGAAAACGCGTTGAGCGCGCCGCCCATGCGCAAGAGATCACCCCCACTCGCACCGTTCGCATTGTCGTTGCCGCCCTTGCTGAGATCGAAGACGTCGCTGTGGTCGCCGCCGGTGAGCACGTCACTGCCAGCGCCGGCGAGAAAATCGAAGCGGCCGTCGGTTTCCGCCGCGCCGTTGAACGTGAGCACGTCGCTGGCGCCAGGGCTGCCGGCGGTCTGTCGTGAGCGTGCCTGTGCACCCTGACGTCAACCTGCTGAAGCGGTGGAGAGACATTTTCGCAGAGACTGAGCGAGTGCATCTGCTGCCGGACCAATGACGACGTGCAGTACGCGTGGCGCGGCCGTCACCACCGCGCGAACGCCAAGGCTTACAAGCTTCTCTTGATCGACGGATTCGCTCCGCACAATTTCTACACGCAGGCGGCTGGAGCAGGTCTGGATGGACTCCACATTTCCGCTGCCGCCGAGCGCGGCGACAATTTGTTCCATGTTAAGCGGGACGAATGCGTCCGTAGACGCGGCGACGGCGGAAGTGGCGGTTGGAACGGCCGTCGCGATAGCTATTGGGCGCGACCCCAAATGCAGAGCGCCGCGAATTTCTCCGGCCACCTGATCGGCGATTGGGCCGAGTACAACTTGAACAAGGTTGGGCGATGGCCGAACGACTCCCCGCGCGCCGAGCGCTTTCAGTGCAGCGTCGTCGATTCTGGCAGCATCCGCCACGCTGAGCCGCAGCCGTGTGGTGCATGCGTCCACAGCTTTGAGGTTGGATGCCCCCCCGAGCGCGGCAACAAAATCGCTGCCGCGGCCTTGCGATGGCGCGGTAGGGAGCGGGACTTCTGCCTCGTCTTCGCGGCCAGGGGTTTTCAGATCGAACCAGGAGATCGCGGCGCGAAAAACTGTGTAGTAAAGGCCGAAATAGATCACGCCCACTGGCAACAGCCAGAGCGGACGCGTCGATTTGTTGAAATTGATCAGGTAGTCGAACAGCCCCGCCGAGAATCCGAAACCGAGCTTCACGCCCAGCAGATTCATCACCACCATCGAAATGCCGGTCAGCAAGGCGTGAATGGCGTAGAGTGCCGGCGCAAGGAACATGAAGCTGAATTCGATCGGCTCCGTCACACCGGTGAGGAATGCGGTGAGGGCCATCGACAGCAGCAGGCCTCCGATGGCCTTGCGGCGCTCAGGCAGCGCGGCGCGATACATCGCAAGGCATGCAGCCGGGAGCCCGAACATCATGATCGGGAAGAAGCCGGACATGAATGCACCGGCGTTTGGATCTCCTGCGAAGAAGCGTTTCAGGTCACCCGTGACGCCGTGATGGTCGCCGACGATGAACCAGGCGAGGTTGTTGATGATGTGATGCAGGCCGGTGACGATCAGCAGCCGGTTTAGCACGCCATAGAGAAAGAGACCGAACGGGCCGGCCGCAATCACCGCGCGGCTCAAGCCATTCATGCCCTCGGACAGATAGGGCCAGCCGAAGCCGAACAGCGCCGCCCAGAGCAAGCCGAACAATCCGGCCGCGATCGGCACAAACCTGCGGCCGCCGAAGAACGCCAGATAGTCAGGCAGCTTGATGTTGCTGTAGCGGTTGTAGAGCCAACCGGCAGTGACGCCCGACAGAATGCCCGCCGGTACACTCAGCTTGGCGAGCGCATCCGAGCGGAAGGCGGCCGCGGCGAGCGACAGCGATTTCCCGGTCAGGCCCGCAACCTCACCGACCGGGACCACGATGAGTGTCTTGGCGCCTTCCGTCAGCACGAGAAAGCAGACAACCCCGGCAAGACCGGCTGCGCCGTGGTTTTCGCGTGCAAGGCCCACCGCGACGCCAATGGCGAACAGCAATCCGAGATTGGAAAAGATCGCCTGACCGGCGGCGGCAATGAACGGCAGCAGGGGCGCGACTGTCGCGCCGGTGTGCCCCGGCAATGCATTCCAGATGTCCGGCTGCCCGAGGCGCAGCAGAATCGCGGCGACCGGCAGTACCGCGATCGGCAGCATCAGTGCGCGGCCCAATTGCTGCAGCGTTTCGAGGACGGATTTCACGGCTGAAGGCCCTCGAATTCTGCAGCCACCAGCGTGCGCACCTCTTGCGCAGAGCGTTGCTGCAATGCGGCTCTCGCAATCGCTTCGCACCGACCGATTGCGAGGTCACGAACCGTGTATTTCAGCCACGCAATCGCGGCCGGCGGCACCGACAACTCCCGCACGCCCAAGCCGAGGAGGAGGGGGACGGCGAACGGATCGGCCGCCATGCCGCCGCAAACGGCAAGCAGCTTCCTGGATTGCTGCGTGGCCTTGGCTGTTTCGGCAATCAGCCGCAGTACGGCCGGATGAAGCGCGTCCACCTGTTCTGCGAGCGATGCGTTCGTGCGGTCGATTGCAAGGGTGTATTGCGTGAGATCGTTGCTGCCGACGGATAGGAAATCGACCTCTTCGGCCAATTCCATGGAAATCATAGCGGCGGCGGGGGTTTCGATCATAGCCCCCAGTGATATTTCAGGAGCGAAGCCCCGCTCGCGCGCCACAGCGTCCATCATCTGCCGTACGGTGCGTACTTCCGAAAGCGACGTGATCATCGGCAACAGAATGCGGCATTGCCCAGCCGGCCGCACGCGCAGGATGGCGCCAAGTTGCACGCGCAACAGTTCCGGCCGCGCGAGACTCACACGAATGCCGCGCGCGCCCAGTGCCGGATTCTCCTCGGACGCCATCGGCAGGTATGGCACGGGCTTGTCGCCGCCGATATCCAGTGTGCGAATAATCAGCGGGCGTCCACCAAGCGAATCGGCGATCGCCTGATAAGCCAAGGCCTGCTCCTCCTCGTCCGGCGCCGCGGCACGATCGAGAAAAAGAAATTCCGTACGCAACAGCCCGCAGCCTTCCGCGCCGGATTCTACCGCGGCCTTTGCTTCCGCGGCGCCGGCGCCGAGGTTGGCAAACACTTCGATGCGAACGCCATCGGCCGTGCGACATTCCTCGTGCGCGCGCACAAGTGCCTGCTTCAGCTTCTGTGTGCGCTGCTCCGTCTGGACGCGCACTGCGGCAATGGCCGCTTCGTCCGGATCGAGACGAAGCATGCCGGCGTCTGCGTTGAGAATGGCATTCGTCCCATCGACGACGTTCAAAACAGCCGGGCCGGTCGAGACGAGTGCTGGAAGATTTATGCCGCGGGCGAGGATGGCGACATGCGAGGTCGGCCCGCCACGTGCGAGGCAGAGCGCAGAAATACGGGACTGCTCCAACTGCATCAGTTCGGACGGCAGAATGTCGTCGGCCACAACAATAGAGCCGGCCGGGGCTGAAACCGACCGTGGCACACCGCCT
>DASXGS010000284.1:0-2758 GCA_036488975.1 Rhizomicrobium sp.
CAAATCCTCCATCGGGCATTTGTTGGGTGCGGCGGGTGCGGTGGAGGCGATCTTCTCGATCCTCGCCATCCGCGACCAGGTCGTGCCGCCCACGCTCAATCTCGACAATCCGTCGGTCGCGACCGAGCTCGATCTTGTGCCCCATACCGCGAAGAAGCGCGAAGTGAAATCCGTGCTATCCAATTCGTTTGGCTTCGGCGGCACCAACGCGTCGCTGATCTTCTCCGCTGTGCAGTAGTCGCAGATATCCGCCCGCAAGGCCTCGTTCCGCTATTGATTTAAGACGAACAGATGCGCCGGTTGCTGATCGCGATTGTGATTCTGGTGCTGCTGGGGGCGAGCGCGTTCCTCGCCGAACAATTCGTCTTCTTTGTGCCCGGACCTGAAGCGGCACACGGACGCGCCACCGTCGTGTGGATCAAACCCGGCGAAAGTTCTGCCGGCATTGCGCGGGATTTGCAGCACGCCGGCGTGGTGCGCAACGCAACGCTGTTTCGCCTGAGTGTGCGGCTGCGCGGACAATTGGCGGCACTGAAGGCCGGTGAATATGTTTTTCCATCGGGCGCCAGCATGGCGGCCGTGATGGGGATATTGATCGAAGGCAAGTCGATCCAGCACCGCATCACGGCGGCCGAAGGCCTCACCAGCCAAATGATCTACGACATCGTGGTAAAAAATTCGGTGCTGAGTGGTCCTGCAGGCGCGGTTCCCGCGGAAGGCTCCATGCTACCCGAAACCTATCTCTTCACCCGCGGCACTACGCGCGCGCAGGTCCTGGCGCGCATGGCTCGCGCACAGCAGCGGCTGATCGCAAAGCTGTGGCCTGCGCACGCGCCCGATCTGCCGTTCAAGTCGCCGGAAGAGGCAATCACGCTCGCCTCAATCGTCGAAAAGGAAACCGCGCTACCGCAAGAGCGGCGGCACATCGCGGCCGTTTTCATCAACCGGCTGAAGCAGGGGACCAAGCTGCAATCCGATCCCACCGTGATTTACGGGATCACCAAAGGGTATCCGCTTGGCCGCGGCATCCGCGAAAGCGAGCTTGCTGCGGCCACACCGTACAACACCTATGTCATTGCCGGTCTGCCGCCGACGCCAATCTGCAATCCCGGCAAGGATTCGATTGCGGCGGTGCTGCAGCCGCAAGCGTCGAACGATCTCTATTTCGTGGCCAACGGCACCGGGGGGCACGTGTTCACCTCCTCGCTTGCCGAGCACGAGAAGAACGTGGCGCGCTGGCGGCAGATCGAGGAGACCCAGAAGCCACCGGCACTTCCGAATGCCCCAACGCCCCCCGCACCAAACGGTCCCTTGCGCGGCACGGCGGACACGCAGTCGCCCACGTCCGCGGCTGTCGCGGCACCGGCTGCAGCCGTTCATCATCGCCACCGGCGCCACCGCAGCTGAGCGGCTTCTGATTTTGCCGGCTCGGCGCTAAAGTCTGAACGATCTTACGGAGTCGCGGAATGACGCTTGTCAGCATGACCGGCTTTGCCGAGGCGCATGGCGCGCAGGACACAGCCCGCTGGCGTTGGGAGGTGAAGAGCGTCAACGGCCGCGGGCTGGATCTCCGGCTGCGTACGCCGCCTGGTTTCGACAGCATTGAGCCCGCGGCGCGCATGCTGGCCAACGAACGTTTCCGCCGCGGCAATCTGCAGGCGAGCCTCAGCGTGGAACCGCAGGAAGGCACCCGTGGCCTGCGAATCGATGCCGAGGCCCTTGCGTCCGCGGTTCGCATCGCCAGACAGGTGGCCGACGAGACGGGCTTGGCACCAGCGCGCATCGATGGGCTGCTCGCGCTCAAGGGCGTGATCGTACAGGAGGAACTGGCGGCATCCGGCACAGCGGAACGCGCCGCGCGCGATGCAGCGCTGCTCGAAAGCCTGGCTGCGGCGTTCGATGCGCTCAGACGCGCGCGACGAACGGAGGGCGCCAAGCTCGGCGTGCTTCTGCGCGGCATGATCGATGACATCGAGCGGCTGACGAAGGAGGCGGTGCAGATGGCAGTGGCCCAACCGACAGCGCTGCGCGACCGGCTGTCCGCACAACTGAAAGAGCTCCTAGAGAATGTGGCGCTGTCGGAAGATCGCCTGGCGCAGGAAGTGGCGCTGCTCGCCACGCGGGCCGATGTGCGCGAGGAGCTGGATCGCCTACAATCTCATGTGCAAGAGGCGCGTGCGCTGCTGCAATCGGACGATGCGGTGGGCCGCAAACTCGACTTTCTCGCGCAGGAGTTCAACCGCGAAGCCAATACGCTGTGCTCGAAATCCGCGGACGCGGCGTTGACCCGCGTGGGCCTGGCGCTGAAGCACGCCATCGACCAGTTCCGCGAGCAGGCGCAAAACGTCGAATGAGCGAGATCAGGCGCCGGGGGCTGATGCTGGTGCTGTCGTCGCCGTCCGGGGCCGGCAAGACGACGTTGTCGCGCAGGCTGCTGGATGCGGATTCCGGTATCGTGATGAGCGTCTCGGCCACGACGCGTCCGAAACGGTCGACGGAGGTGGAAGGGCGCGATTACTGTTTCGTGCGTTCGGAAGCGTTCGACGCCATGGTGTGCGGGAACGAATTTCTCGAATATGCAACTGTGTTCAATCACCAATATGGCACACCGAAAGCGCCCGTGATGGCGGCGCTGGCGCACGGTCGCGACGTGCTGTTCGATATTGACTGGCAAGGGACTCAGCAGCTGAAGGAGCGGGTGCGCGAGGACCTCGTCAGCGTCTTTGTGCTGCCGCCGTCGCATGCGGAATTGGAGCGG
>DASXGS010000359.1:0-9394 GCA_036488975.1 Rhizomicrobium sp.
GTTCATTCTGAGCCAAGTGAATTGGGGCTGGCGAGCCGAAATGGCGTTCGCCCGTGCAACTAGCGCCCGATGAGGGCGGCGGTACGCACGGGCTGGTGCTCACCCTGTGTCCGCGTTGCGGCAAGGTGCACCGGCGTCCCCGCCGCTTCTGCCAGGCGCGTGCTAAGACGTGCGTCGCCAGCCAGATTTGAGGGCAATGCGCTGTTGGAGCACGGCGCTTCCACAATCAGTGAGGCAATCTGATTGGCGTCGAGCCCACTGCCCGTGATCACGACAACCATATCCAGGCTCGGGATGACCGCGATGCGCTGCCCGCCGTTGCCGTTCGCTTCCACATCTGGAGGGCCACCGGCGTGCCCGCGTTCCGGATAAACCCAGATTCCATAACCATACGCGACACCCGGCCCCACTTGGGCGTGTGGCGTGATGGCGGCATCAATGTAGGCGGCGGGCACAAGTTGCCGCCCTTCCCATTCACCGCGGTGCAGCCATAGGAGCCCAAGCTTGGCCATATCGCGCGGCTGTAATTTGAGATCGGCAAAGCCACGGCTGTTCCCTTCGATATCCGTTGGCCAAACAGCGCGCTCGATGCCGAGCGGCGCAAACAGTTCCCGCTCGGCGAACGAGGCCGCGTTCTCTCCGATGCTGCGCGTGAGCGCCGCCGAGACCACCTGCATGTTTCCTGCACAATAGGCGAAGGTGCTGCCTGGCGTCCCTGCTTGGGGCCGCTCGAGTGCAAAGGAGGCCCAGTTTGCGCTCTGCTCCATCTGTTGCAAAAAATTGCGCCTGGAAAGCGGATCACTGCTGCAATCGAGCCCCGATGTCATGCTCAGCATGTCGCCGACCGTGATGTGGTTTTTCCACGGATCGTTTTGCGCACCCGAAGGCGAATAAAGCGCCAGAACGGGGGTTCGCAAGTCGGCAAACCGCTGCTTCGCGATGGCAATGCCAACCACCGTCGAAAGTACACTTTTTGTGATTGAGGCCACGTCGTGCAACTGGTTGTCGGCGAAAGGATGAAAATAGGCGTCGAGCACGATGGTGCCATGGCGTTCCACGAGAAGGCTATGCACCGGCAGATGACGCGCATGGATGGTGTGCATCGCGTCTGCAAGGATTTCGGAATCAATGCCCTGTGCTTCGGGGGTCGAAACTGCCCAACCGTGCGTTGGCCAGCGGCTTTGGATGCGGCCTGTGAGTGCGTGAAGCAGCGCGGTGTCTGCGGCTTGGGGCATGACGGCAAGCCCGGCGGACGGCAGGAACATGCCCTTCGCGTATGGTCGCCCAGTTCCGGCGCTCGCGGCACATCCGGACAATGCTCCCATCGCAATCAGACCCAGCAACAATGGCCGCACCCAAGCGGCCAAATGCCCCGCCTTCCACCCCATGACTCGCCCCTCTCGCCGACACGCCGAGGCGGAGGAGCGTCCCCTCTCCGCCACTTTGCAGTCGTCTTCGCGCCACAACCGTTGCGGATGAGTGATGCGAATATCTTCGATTTTAGGGAGAGTCGGCGCAGATAGGTGTAGGGGCGGTTTCCCGTGCAAATGCCGTTAACGGAATCGCACCACAGCGCCGCAAAGTACGGCAGGTTTTTGCTTGGGTGCGAACACCCATGGCCGAGGATTGGCCGCCGCCTGAGTTTGGCACTTGCAAGGTCTTGCAAAAGACAGCGTAGGAACCCCTCCCGATACGGCGCAGTTAAAAAGGCGTGAGCGGGTTTGCCTTCCATTTAGCCGCGCAAGGCGGCTTGATCGGCGCTGGATGTCTGTTGGCCGTGTCCGCGCTGGTTGTCCCTCGCAACAAAGCTCCGCTGGTTTGTTGGGCACTCGGGCTGTTGTGGATTGCCGCGCAGATTTGAGGAGGAAGCGGAAATTGGGACCGTAAGCCGTTCCTATGTTTCGTATCTGCCTCAGGGCAGTGTCCTACCAGGAGTGCGACTCTTCACAAGGTCGGGCATCACAGACCAAATTGCCTTCACCAACATGTCCCCACTGACGGGCTTGGGGAGAAACAGCATAGCGCCGGCAAGCTGGCAGCGGTGTTGAATAACCACCTTCTGCGATGTCTTTCCGGCCAGCGCTTGGGCAAGTCGTAAGGCTATCCGATCCGCAGCAGATATCAGGGCCAAATCCGGCGCGTTCGCGTAGCGGCTCGTGATCCCGCGCTGCTCGGAGGAGCCAAGAGAAGGTTCCCCATCGGCGCGGATACCAAGCTGCTGGCCGCGACTGGCGCGGCCCCCCGGCCGCTCTTTGGGCAGTCGCGGCCGGATGCTCAAGTTCGACCTGCGGAGCATCGAAAGTGCAGGTACCCCGGTTGGGCCCCGCGCTGCGCCGGAAAGGCGGCAAGGGTCTCAACTGGACCACATCCATTTCCACAGATCGCAGATACCCGAACGGCGAAGTTTGCACTGTAAGGGAATCAAGGGGTTGCCGCCTTTGCGAGCCCGAAGAGGTCACATGCGAACACGACCTGCGTAAAGAAGCTTGGGTCCATGGGCTGGTGGGTTTTGGAAAATGACCCTGGTTCCACACAGCCGAGTCTAAATTCCGAAGGTCGGCGCAGTTGGATTGCGTCGGTGGCACGACAGACTATATCAAGCGCATCAAGATTTGGAGATTTGCAGGTGCTATCGCAAAAGGGCCGATACGCATTGCATGCGTTGATGGTGCTGGCCGAACACGGCCGCGAGCAGCCCATGATGATCGCTGATATCGCGCAAGAGGCGCGGGTGCCGCGCAAATTCCTGGAGCAGATCCTGCTCGACCTGAAGCGCCGCGGGATCGTGCGCTCGCTCCGCGGGCGGCAGGGCGGCTACATGCTGGGGCGCGATCCCAAGGACATCACCTTTGCCGACGTTATCCGTCAGACCGATGGACCCCTGGCGCTCAGCCCCTGCGTGAGCGCCACCGCATACCACCGCTGTGCCGACTGCGTGGATGAAGCGACCTGCGCCATCCGCAAGGTGCTGATGGCGGCGCGCGATGCCACCGCATCGGTGCTGGAATCCTCCAACCTCGCCACTGCAACCGCACCTCTTCGCCGGAAAAAGCGCGCCGCCTGATTGGCCGTATTGCCGATTACTCTGCTGCCATTCTCAGACACGACCGATTGAAAGGCTTGTCGCCGAGTATTGTCACCCGGTGCATAACGCGGCGGTGCGGCTGAAAATCATCTACGGTGTAATGCTGGGTCACGCGATTGTCCCAGAACGCCAGCGTGTTCGGCTTCCAACGCCAGCGGATAACGAATTCAGGACGCTGTATGTGCTCCCGCAGAAATTGCAGAATGTTTTCGCTTTCTGCCTTGCTGAGCCCCAGGACGCGCGTGGTGAAACCGGAATTTACGAACAACCCGTCGTGCCCGGTTTCGGGATGGGTGCGGACCAGTGGATGTGCGACTGGCGGATATTCGCGTCGCGCCCAGGCATAACGCTCGATGCCCACATTCAGGCTGGTGAGGTGATCCGGCGGGAACGAGCGGGTGAAGTCGTGCTCGGCATCCAAGGGCGCCAGGAACGCCCGCACGGCCGGCGACAACGCAGCGTGCGCGGCGCGCATACTGGACCAGAGCGTGTCACCGCCTTCCGGCGGTACTTCGCGCGCATACAGAATGGAGCCCATGGGCGGTGTTTCGATAAAAGTCACATCGGCCCGCCACGCGCCCACATCCGTGTCGCTGGTGGGCTGATGATCAAGCACCAGTACCTCAGGCGTTCCCGGCACACTGGGGCGGATCGGGTGAAGATGCAGCGCGCCGAACCGAGCGGCAAAATCGCGCTGCTGGATGGGTGACAGGTCCTGCTCCTCGAAAAACAACACTTCATAACGCAGCAGCGCCTGGCGAATTTCGACAATGGTGTCTCCGCCGAGCGGCTCTCCGAGATCGATCCCTGTTATGCGCGCACCCAGGTTGGGCGTGAGCGGCTTGACTTGAATTGCCGGTGTCTTCGTCATCGCCGACCTCTCCTTCGATCCCGTGAGGAAACACTACTAACACTGTAGAGTAAATATGGTTTCAAACGGGCGATGGTGTTTTTTCGTGGGGCCACTCCCTCAATCGCGGAATCTCTATTGACTCGGTATAGAATACGGATATACGGGAGTCAGACGGTATTCGTCGGCCTGCCGTCTTGCCATTGCCCTGGCCGAGCGAGGGAACGGGGACATGCCATCATCGAATGAACGTCGCGCGCGCCTGCTTCTCGGAGTTGCGGCGGCCGCATTTTTCGCCACGGCGGCGGCCGCCCAGGACGCGCCGCCGCCAAAGCATCGCCATAGGCATACGGCAGATAGCGTGTCCGCGCGGCTCGACCGGCTGGAGCGGGTCATCGAGGCACAGCAGGCGGAAATTCACCGCCTGAAGGCACAGGTTGGCAGCACGCAGGTTGCCGCCGCCTCGGGCGGCGCCCCGCAGCCCTCGCCGCAGGAATCATCGGACCTCAGCGATTCACAGGCAGCGCAGATCGAGGCGGAAGTTCAGGACCTGAAGCGCGCGCAGGCAGCGCAATACGCCGACAGCCAGAGCCAGCGCGCCTCGGACGTGCAGACCTCGTTTAAGAACGGCCGCCCCACCATCAAGAGCGCAGACGGGAATTTCAGCGCCTCGCTACGCGCGCTCGTGCAGTACGACAGCGCCTATTATGCGCAAGGCCATCTCCCGCCGGGCATCGATTTCAGCAGCGGCAGCGATTTCCGCCGCGCTCGGCTCGGCTTCAGCGGCACGCTGTACAAGGATTGGTCATACGAGTTTCTCTACGACCTCGGCGGCTCGGGCGTGGAAAGCGCGAGCATCGCCAGCGCTTACCTGCAGTACGATGGGCTTGCGCCGGTTCACCTGCGCGTCGGCGCGTACCCGCCGTTCGAGAGCTTCGAAGATTCCACGTCCGCCGCCGACCTCGTGTTCCTCGAACGCGCGCAGCCGGTGGACCTGGAACGCGGCATCGCGGGCTCGGACGGACGCGATGCCGCGAGCATCTTCGCCTACGACGACAACTACTTCGCCGCACTCTCCTACACGGGCGGGCTGGTCGGCGAGTCGGGCGCCTTCGACGAGGAGCAGAATCTCGTCGGGCGCGCGGCGTACCGCTTCATCCTCGGCGATGATGTGAACTTCGCCATAGGCGCGGACTCCACTTACGTGATCAAGCCGGCCGACCTGACGGCGGGCCACGAAGGCCTCGAAACAATCAGGCTGCGGGAACGGCCCGAGCTCAATGTCGACGATCAGGGCATTCGCCTGATCGACACCGGCACTCTTAACGCCAATCACGTGTTCACCTACGGTCTGGAAGCCACCGGCAACTGGCACAGCCTCTACGGCCAGGGCGGCTACTTCCATTATAGCGTCGATCGCCGCGATAGCCCGCTGTCCAATCCAAATTTCGACGGCTGGTATATGCAGGCGAGCTGGGTTCTGACCGGCGAGTCCAAGCCGTATCGTCCGGAGCGCGGCGCCTATGGTTCACCGACTCCGACCGATGAATTCTCGTTCGACAAGCCGGGCTGGGGCGCGTGGGAGCTGGCGGGCCGCTACAGCGTGCTCGATCTGAACTTTGATTCCGGCACACCGGGCGCGCCGGCAACGCCGGACGCCGTTCGCGGCGGGGAGCAGAAGATCTGGACCGCGGGTCTGAACTGGTACCCGAACAACGCGATCCGCTTTCTCCTCGATTACCAGCACACCGACGCGTCACGCCTGAATTCGACCGGCGCAAGCATCGGCGGGCGCCTCGATGCGGTGTCGCTGCGCGCGCAAGTAGCGTTCTGATCCCGGAGAAACATGATGCAAAAACTGGCAGCGTATCTGTTCGGAGCGGCGGCGGTTCTTTCCGCTGGTGTGGCAAGCGCGGCGGACGTCACGCTTCTGAACGTCAGTTACGATCCCACGCGCGAACTCTACAAAGCGGTGAACACCGCCTTTACCGCGCAGTGGAAGGCGAAGACCGGCGACAATCTCACCATCAACATGAGCCATGGTGGCTCGGGCAAGCAGGCCCGTGCGGTGATCGACGGACTCGATGCCGATGTGGTGACACTGGCGCTTGCCTACGACATCGATTCCATTGCCCAGATCGGGCACCTGATGGCGCCGGACTGGCAAAAGCGGCTGCCGGACAGCAGCACGCCCTACACCTCGACCATCGTGTTCGTGGTGCGCAAGGGCAACCCGTGGAAGATCCACGACTGGTCCGATCTTATCAAGCCTGGCATCCAGATCGTGGTGCCCAACCCCAAGACGTCCGGCGGTGCGCGCTGGGCGTATCTCGCCGCCTGGGCCTACGCGGAGAAGAAGCCGGGCGGCAATGCCGACAAGGCAAAGGCATTTGTTAGTGAGCTCTACCAGCACGTGCCGGTTCTCGACACCGGAGCGCGGGGATCAACCACCACGTTTGCCGAGCGTGGTATCGGCGATGTGCTGATCTGCTGGGAGAACGAGGCCTATCTCGCGCTCGACGAAATGGGGCGCGAGAAATTCGACATCATCTACCCCTCGGTTTCCATTCTGGCCGAACCGCCCGTCGCGGTGGTGGACAAGAACGCCGACAAGCACAAGACGCGCAAGGTGGCCGAGGCGTATCTGCAGTTCCTTTATTCAAAAGAGGCGCAGGAGATCGAGGCGAAGAACCACTACCGCCCGCGCGATCCGCAGATTCTCGCCGCGCATTCCGAGTTGAAGAAGCTGCCGCTCTACAACATCAGGGACGTCTTCGGCGGCTGGCAAAAGGCGCAGAAGACACACTTTGCCGATGGCGGCGTCTTTGACCAGATCTACAAACCCGGGGCGAAATGAGTTTCGCGGGCACCCTCGCGCTGCCGTCCGGCTCGTGGCGCACGCGCAGCGCCCTGCCCGGATTCGGGCTCTCGCTCGGACTCACGGTCTTCTACCTTTCGGCAGTCGTGCTCATTCCGCTGGCGGCCCTGATCATTCGGCCGTGGGAACTGGGGGTGAGGGGGTTCATCGCGGAGGTCACCGCGCCACGCGTGCTCGCAGCACTGAGGCTTTCCTTCGGCGCGGCGGCAATAGGTGCGGTGCTGAACACCGTATTTGGCCTGATCGTCGCGTGGTCGCTGGTGCGCTACAGATTTCCGCTCAAGCGCTTGGTGGACGCGCTGGTCGATTTGCCTTTCGCGCTTCCCACCGCTGTTGCGGGCATTGCGCTGTCGTCGCTTTATGCCCCGACGGGCTGGCTGGGTGCGCCGCTGATGTCACTCGGCATCAAGGCAGCCTACACACCGCTGGGCGTGGTGATCGCGCTGACCTTCATCGGTTTACCGTTCGTCGTGCGGACGCTGCAGCCGGTGCTCTCCGATCTCAACCGCGATCATGAAGAAGCTGCCGCCACGTTGGGCGCCACCCGCTTCCAGACCTTCCGGCGCGTCGTGTTTCCCGCCCTGCTGCCCGCACTCATCACCGGCGCTGGGTTGGCATTCGCGCGTGCGGTCGGCGAATACGGCTCCGTCATATTTATTGCCGGCAATCTGCCGATGCGCTCGGAGATCGCGCCGCTTCTGATCATCATCAAGCTTGAGGAATTCGACTACGCCGGTGCCGCTGCGGTCGGCGTGACAATGCTCGGTATTTCGTTCCTCATTCTGCTAGCGGTCAATGTGTTGCAGAGCGTTGTAACGGCGCGGCGATGAGCAGCGTCGCGCTTCTTCGCCCGCGGGCTGCAACGCAGGACCATCCGGTCACTCGCGTGGTGCTGGTAACTCTGGCCGCATGCTTCATAGCTCTGTTCCTGCTGTTTCCGCTGGTGACGGTGTTCGCCGAGGCGCTGAAGGACGGCGTCGGCGCGGCGATCGCCGCAGTTACGGAGCCCGATGCGCTTTCCGCCATCGAACTCACATTGATTGCAGCGGGCGTCGCGGTACCGCTGAATGTGATCTTCGGTCTTTCGGCATCGTGGGCGATTTCGAAATTCGATTTCCGCGGCAAAAGCTTCCTCGTCACACTCGTTGATCTGCCCTTCTCGGTTTCGCCGGTGATTTCCGGCCTGGTCTACGTGCTCATCTTCGGGCTGCAGGGCTGGCTGGGCCCTTGGCTACGCGGCCACGATATCAAAATTATCTTCGCGCTGCCCGGCATCATCCTGGCGACGATGTTCGTCACCTTTCCGTTCGTCGCGCGCGAACTCATTCCGCTGATGACCGGCCAGGGCCGCGACGAGGAAGAGGCCGCGGTGTCGCTCGGCGCGTCGGGTTGGAAGACCTTCCGGCGCGTGACGTTGCCCAACATCAAATGGGGCCTGCTCTATGGCGTTCTGCTGTGCAACGCGCGCGCGATGGGCGAGTTCGGTGCGGTGTCGGTAGTGAGCGGCCACATTCGCGGCCAGACCAACACGATGCCGCTGCATGTGGAGGTTCTCTACAACGACTACCAGTTTGTTGCGGCGTTCGCGGTGGCGTCGCTGTTGGCCATGCTCGCGCTCGTCACGCTGGGCGTGAAGACGTTCCTCGAATGGCACTACGCGGACGAAATCGCCGCCGTTCACAAGCACTGATGGAGCAGCCGATGTCTCTCGTCGTCGAATCCGTGGCCAAGCGTTTCGACCGCTTCCCGGCGCTGAAAGGCGTCAGCTTTACTGCCCCGAAGGGCTGCTTCCTCGCGCTGCTGGGGCCTTCCGGCTCCGGCAAGACGACATTGCTCCGCATTCTCGGCGGGCTGGAGTTCGCCGAATCCGGCCGCGTCAAGTTCGACGACACCGAGTGGCTCGCGCTGCCGGCGCGTGAGCGGCGCGCAGGGTTCGTGTTCCAGCAATACGCCCTGTTCCGGCACATGACGGTGGCGAAGAACATTGCTTTCGGGCTGCAGGTGCGGGGGCGCCGCAGACGGCCGCCCCGCGCGGAAATCGCGCGCCGGGTGGAGGAGCTGCTCGCTCTTGTGCAGCTTGACGGTCTCGGCAAGCGCTACCCCAGCCAACTCTCCGGGGGGCAACGTCAGCGCGTGGCGCTGGCCCGGGCGTTGGCTATCGAGCCCCGCATGCTGCTGCTCGATGAACCGTTCGGCGCGCTCGACGCCAAGGTGCGGAAGGAACTGCGCATCTGGCTGCGCCATATCCATGACAAGACCGGCATCACAACGGTGTTCGTCACGCACGATCAGGAAGAGGCCATGGAGCTTGCCGACCTGGTGGCTATCCTCAACAAGGGGGCCATCGAACAGATCGGCACACCTTCGGAAATCCGGCGCGCACCTGCCACCGACTTCGTGGCTGATTTCGTCGAGAGCAAAGCCTTCGCGCCAATATCGGCCCGGTCGTGTCCTTCCCTGACGCGCGCGCCGCCCTGCGACATTGATTTGATGGACGCTGTGAATTAACGCTTTGCCCGCATTGGTTGGGGGGCGCGCGCCGTTATGGCGACAGTTGCCCTTGGCTCGGGGGGGAATGCGC
>DASXGS010000442.1:0-2286 GCA_036488975.1 Rhizomicrobium sp.
TCGCCAGGCGTTTGGGTGAGATGCGCGCGCGGAACAGTGCCTCGCACACATAGATGTTGCCGAGGCCGGCGATGACGCGCTGATCCAGCAGCGCCGATTTGATCGGCGTTTTCTTTCCCGCGAGCGCGCGCTTCAGGAACGGGGCATCGAATTCGTCGGAGAGCGGCTCGATGCCGATCTCCTTGAACAAGGGATGTTGGCTCAGCTTCTCGGTTGGGATCAGCGTCATCAGGCCGAAGCGGCGATGATCGGTGAGGACGATGCGCGCCGGCGCATCGGTTTCGAACACCACATGGTCATGCTTGCCGTTATCCGCTTCCGCGGGCGCGGAGTCGTACACATAGGCGCCGAGTCTGCGGGCGCGGCCTTGCGCGTAAACGCTCATGCGGCCGCTCATGCCCAAATGGATCACGAGCGTTTCGCCATTGTCGAGTTCGGCGAGAAGATATTTCGCCCGCCGCCAGAGTCTGTTCACGCGCCGCCCGTTTAGGCGTTTCGCGAAGTTCTTCGGAAAGGGCGTGCGAAGGTCGCCGCGGCGGGTTTCCGCGTGCGTGATCGTGCGGTGCTCCAGCACCGGGGCAAGCCCCAACCGCACGGTTTCGACTTCGGGCAGTTCCGGCATGGCGGCAATACTGTATGTTCCCCCGCCATGAGCAATGCCCCCGACGCAACCGCCTCGTTTGGTTTTCGCGAGGTGCCCGAATCCGAGAAGGAAGGGCTGGTGCGCGAGGTGTTTTCGCACGTGGCGCGGCGCTACGATGTGATGAACGACCTGATGAGCGGCGGGGTCCACCGGCTGTGGAAGGACGCTCTGGTCGAATGGCTGAACCCGCAACCCGGCTGGCGCGTGCTGGATGTGGCGGGGGGCACCGGCGATGTCGCGTTCCGCATTGCGGACGCGGTGCGGCGGCGCGGCGGGCCGGCGGATATCCTCGTGTGCGACATCAATGCCGAGATGATCGGCGAGGGCGTGCGGCGCGCTTCCGAGAAAGGCGAGGGCGCTGTCGAATGGGTGTGCGGCGATGCCGAAGCGCTGCCATTTGCGGATGCGCAGTTCGACGCCTGCACCATCGCGTTCGGTATCCGCAACGTGACGCATATCGACCGCGCACTGGCCGAAGCGCGCCGCGTGCTGAAGCCGGGCGGCCGATTTCTGTGCCTCGAATTTTCCCGCTGCGAGGCACCGGGGCTGGATGCGCTGTACGAGCGCTATTCGTTCGACGTACTGCCGCGGCTGGGCGAGTTGGTGGCGAAGGACGCCGAGGCCTACCGCTATCTCGCCGAGAGCATACGGCGATTCCCGCCGCAGAAGGCGTTCGCGCGGATGATCGAGAAGGCGGGGCTGTCGCGCGTCAAGGTGCGCAACATGGCGGGCGGCATCGCCGCGCTGCATTCGGCGTGGCGGATATGAGGGGAAATGCCGATGAAAGATTCACCTCCCCCAACGCGGGGAGGTCGATCCGGCAAAGCGGAGCGATGCCGGATCGGGTGGGGGGCTGCTCCCCATGAATTTCCGCCCACCCGGAGCATTTCTTCGCTGCGCTCGAAATGCTCCGACCTCCCCGCGTAGGCCGCGTAGGGGGAGGTGAAAGTGCTGCGCACGCTGGCCAACATCAGAAGACTCTTGCATGCCGCGCGCGTGCTGGCGCGGCACGATGCACTGGTGCCGCGCGAATACCTCGCCGGGATACCATTCTCCGTGCGGGTGATGCGGCGCATTCTGGGCACGCGCGAAACGGGCGTGGAAGATGTGGCCGCCGGTGTACGGCTGTCGCGGGCGCTGGAAAGCCTGGGGCCCGCTTACATCAAGCTCGGGCAGGTTCTGGCCACGCGTCCCGATCTGATCGGCGACGATGTCGCGCTGGCACTGGAAAACCTGCAGGATCGCCTTCCGCCGTTTCCGACGGATATTGCCAAAGCGCAAGTCGAGATCGCACTCGGCAAGCCGGTCGGTGCGCTGTTCACCGGATTCGGCGGCGCGGTGGCGGCGGCCTCTATCGCGCAGGTACACGAAGCACAGACCACCGACGAACCGCCTGCGCGCGTGGCCGTGAAGGTGCTGCGGCCGAACATCGAGCAGCAATTCGCGGAAGACCTTTCCGCTTTCGCGTTTGCGGCCAGGCTCGCCGAACGGTTCTTCGCCGAAGCCCGCCGCCTGCGCGTGACGGCAGTGGTGGACACCCTCGCCACCTCCGTGGCCCTCGAGCTGGATTTGCGCATGGAAGCCGCCGCGGCGTCCGAGTTGCGCGACAACACGAAGGACGACGAGGATTTCCGAGTGCCGGA
>DASXGS010000310.1:0-1567 GCA_036488975.1 Rhizomicrobium sp.
CATGGCGCAGCTCGAAGACACCCTGTTCGGCGAAACCGACGAAGCCGGCGAAAGCTACGGCCGCCACTCGACTGGCATTCTGCCGAGCCACGTACTTCGTCGCCTGATCCGCGCCCGACGCGAAGTGGTGGCGGCGGAGGACGTCGAGGAATCGCAGATCCAGCCCGCCAGCCTCGATCTGCGGCTTGGGCCGGTGGCGTGGCGGGTGCGCGCAAGCTTCCTGCCGGGGCCGAACGCCACCGTGCGCGACAAGCTCGCCTCGGTTGCGCTGCACGAAATCAGCCTCGAAGAGGGCGCGGTGCTGGAGACGCACTGCGTCTATGTGGTGCCGCTGCTGGAAAGCGCCGAGTTTTCTTTCCGCGTCTCCGGCATCAGCAATCCGAAAAGCTCCACGGGGCGGCTCGATGTGTTCACCCGCCTCATCACCGATCGCGCGCCCGGCTTCGACCGCATCGAGCCGGGCTATCGTGGGCCGCTGTATGCCGAGATCAGCCCGCGCACCTTTCCCGTGCTTGTGCGAAAGGGCTCACGCCTGAATCAGCTGCGGGTGCGGCGCGGCTCACCGCAATTCACCGATACGCAACTGAAGCGCCTTCACGAAGAGCAGCCTCTGGTGGATGGCGCCGCGGATATCGACAATGGCCTTGCGCTTACTGTCGACCTCAAAGGCGATGGCCAGCATCAGGTCGGCTGGCGGGCGCGGCGTCACACCGGCATCATCGATGTCGACCGGCGGAACATGCTCGATCCGCTCGACTATTGGGAGCCGATCCACGCCAGCCGCAGCGGCTCCATCGTGCTCGACCCGGACGAATTCTACATTCTTGCCTCCCGCGAGGCGGTCTCCATCCCGCCGGATTTCGCCGCCGAGATGGTGCCGTTCAACCCGCTGGTGGGCGAATTCCGGGTGCATTACGCCGGCTTCTTCGATCCCGGCTTCGGCCACGAAACCGGCCGCGGCCGGGGCTCGCGCGCAGTGCTGGAAGTGCGTTCCCGCGAAGTGCCGTTCATCATCGAGCACGGCCAGATCATTGGCCGGCTCGTGTTCGAGCGCCTTACTGATCCGCCGCCGGAGGTCTACGGCCAAGGCATCGGCTCGCATTACCAGCGGCAGGGCCTGCGCCTGTCCAAGCATTTCCGGCAGGACTGAGCCGCCGCCGTTAACATAGGTTTAGTGAATCTGTTGCGGCAAATCCACACTGTTGCTGAATCTGGTGAAGGCGGGTTCATACCCGTTGCGTGAGAGCCTGCTCCCGGAACAATTGCGCAGCCGCGGGACCCGAGCTTGGGGGACGGTTTTGCGGGAGTAAGAGGGTCCGCATCGCAGGGGGCAGGATGAGGCGGCTGCAGCGCGTACGGCGCCGGCCGCCTCATCAATTTTCAGGCCACCGTTTACGCAGTCACAGCAGGCCCGTACAGGGAAGCAACGGCGTGTCTTTCCGGCCTAATGCCAGGCGCCCAAGATGAGGCCGATCAAGGTGAACTGCACCGTGTGATAGCCGGCATCGATGCCGAACAATGTGAGGCTGCGCCGCGCGAACAGGTAGTTGATGCCAAAGCTGGTTGC
>DASXGS010000018.1:0-5497 GCA_036488975.1 Rhizomicrobium sp.
AACCGCTCCTGTGACGGCTGGAAGCACGGCATCACATAGCGCGCGAACAGCTCATAGTGCTTGCGCGTGGCTTCCCAGCTGGCGAAATCGTTCGCCACCATGAGGTAGCTGCCGAAGCCGCCAGACTGTTCCTGCAATTTCTTGATGTGCGCGATAGCGTCATCCGGGGTTCCGATGATCGCAGCGCCGCCTTCCTGAAACCAGGCGAGATATTCCTCGAAACTTTTTCCGGCCACGCGCAGGGTTGGCAACGCCAGCACTTCCTGCGTGTAACGCACAAAGGCGGGCAGGCCGTAGCGCACATCCTCGATCGCCTGCTTCCTCGTTTCGGCGAGGTGCATGAAGCCGACCAGGCGCCACTTGTCGCGGCTCACCTGTTTTTTGTGCTTCTCAGCCTCCGCTTCGGCGCGATCCCAGTGCAGATGCATCAGGTTCATGTCCTCGCGCATCAGCGCGCCGAGCGAGAGCAGGCCGATGCCGTGACGGCCCGCGAGCATGGAGCCCGCCGGCGAGGTGGACGCCGCCACCGCGATGTCGAAATCCGAATAGGGTGCAAGCTGGCACTGAGCATCGACCAGATTGTAGCGGTCGTTCTTCACAGTCACCGTCTTGCCGCGGATGAGGTCGATGATCACGCCGGCATCGTGATCGAGGGCCGGGCGCAGCTGCTTCGGCTCCAGCCCGATCATGGTGGCGTCGGTCGGCAGCGAACCCGGCCCCATGCCGAACATCACGCGTCCGCGCAGCAGGTGATCGGCGAGAATGATGCGATCCGCCACCCATAGCGGGTTATGATATGGCACGGAGACCACGCCCGGGCCGAGCTTGATGTGCTTCGTCAGCGCACCGACGTTACACATGAACTGGATGGGCTCGGCGATGATTTCCGTGCCACCGGAATGGTGCTCGCCCACCCACGCTTCGTCGTAACCGAGATCGTCGAGCAGTTGGATGGTTTGCACATCGCGCTGCAGCGACGAGACGGCGTTCTGCGTCGCGGGCGCATTGAACGGCGGCATGAAGATGCCGAAGCGAAGCTTGCCCAAGCGTCTCTCCTGTATGGGTCCGGCCGCGATGTTGGGCATTGACGCCACAGCGCGCAAGCGGCCCGATTTGACTTCCCTCCACGGCAATTCTGAGTGCCCTTGCTATCGCATTCCGCGCGCGCGTGTGTGCAGATTTGCAGTTGCTTCCCTGCGGAGTCACCCTGCGGATTGTGAGAACGGAGCGGCGCCGTGCGGACGGTTGAGGCAAGCATCAACTATCTCGGGCCGATGCGAGAGCGGCCGCGCTATCACGCGCAGGACCATGCCCGCGACAATCTCGTGCTCGATCCACGAATTGTGACCATTGAAGACATGCGCGAGGGCGAAGCGGCATCGCTCGCGCGCGAAGGCTTTGTGCTGGTGCAGCAGACAACCGCGGCCGGCGAGTTCCGGGAGGATGCCGCCCAGGCGGTGTATGCGGCGGAGATCGAACGGTTGATCATGGAGCACACCGGCGCGGATCGCGTGGTCATCACCGGCAAGGCGTTGTTGCGATTTAGCGAGCGCGCCGCTGAATCCGGCATGCTGTTCAATTCCCTGCCTGCGCGCTTCATCCACATCGACATCAGCGATCCGACCGCGCACGAATTCGCGGCGCGTTCGGAACCGCGGCCGGTGCGCCGATTCGCGCACTACAATATCTGGCGGGTCCTGTCCGAGCCGCCGCAGGACGTGCCGCTCACTGTCTGCGACGCGCGAAGTCTCACGCCGGACGATCTGGTGGAAGCCGATGCCGTATTCGATGCGCCGGGCGCGCCGGAATGGGCGTTCGAGGGGTTGCTGGTGCGCTACAGCCCGCGGCACCGCTGGTGCTATTTCTCCAACATGAGGCGCAACGAGGCGCTGATCTTCAAGACCAACGATTCCGATCCTTCAGAGCCGCACCACATTCCGCACAGCGCCTTCGACGATCCGTCCTGCCCCCCGGACGTGCCTCCGCGCATCAGCGTCGAAGCCCGCGCCATCGCGTACTGGTATTGATCAGAGGTCCCAGCGTTCCTTGTTCAGCGCACGTAGTCGTAATTCGGGTGGTCGATCAGGGCGGCGCCGACCACGCGGCCATAGCCACCCTGCTGCACCACCACCGCGATGCCATCGTGCGGATTGCCGGCTTCGGCGCGCGGGAGCGTGAGGCTCACCGGCTGCCCTTTCCAGGTGCCTACCGCTTTGATATCGCGCACCACGTTGCGGTAGCTGATGGTGCGGCCGCTGTTCTCGCCGTCGCCGATGCTGACAGTCGCCTGCGGCTGTACGCGGAATAGCCAGATGGTGGCCTCGCGCCCGCCGGCGGGAGCCTGTCCCACCACAATTCTCACCTGCTGATGATTGCCATCGAGGTCGACGGGAACGATCGCCGCATCCGCCAAGGCCGCGATGGCAGCCTGCACCGCCGACTCGCGGCTGCCGACCACATCCTTCAGGCCATCAATGATCATCTGTGGCGTGTAGACGCCGCCGCGGCCGAGCTCCTTGGCGTACTGCTTCTGCCGCTTGGTGTTCGCTTCGGACGCCAGCGTGTCGCGCCAGCCCAGCATGTCCCAGTAGGTCACCGGGAAGCTGAGGGCGACCACATCCTTGCGGCCGGCGAGCTGACCGAGCAAGGCATCGGCCGGCGGACAGGAATTGCAGCCCTGACTGGTATAGAGCTCGACTACCACCGGGTGCTTTGCCTTCTGGTCGGCCCAGGGCTGGCCGGCGGCGACCGGCAGGGCGAACGCCAGAGCGCCCGCCAGAGCCATACCCATGCTGGAAAAGCGCCGTCGCAACATGGCGCGTCCCTTAGAGCGACAGGCGGCCGCCTTCCAGTCACTTCGGCTTGAAGCCACCGCGCGCCGCCCCCAAAACACTGGCCGACCAAGAGGTTAGCTCAATGCCGCGACAGTCTAGCGCGACTCCGCCCCGGCCAAAAGGCTGCGCAGCATGAACGGCAGAATGCCGCCGTTCTGAAAATAGGCGATCTCGTCGGCCGTCACGATGAGCAGGTAGAGCGGCAACTCGGCGGTGTGCCCATCGGGATGATGGATCGTCGCCGTGAGGCACATGCGGGGGGCGATTTCTCCAGAGAGCGGAATATCGATCCGCTCGCGGCCGGTGAGATTGTAGTCGTGGCGCGTCTTGCCGGCTTCGAACACCAGCGGCGCGATGCCCATGCCGATGAGATTTGAGCGGTGAATGCGCTCGAAGCTTTCGGCAATCACCGCGCGCACGCCCTGCAGCTTGGGGCCCTTGGCCGCCCAGTCCCGGGAAGAGCCGGTGCCGTATTCCTTGCCGCCGATCACCACCGCGGGCACACCCTCCGCCTGGTAGCGCATGGCCGCATCGAAGATGGGCATTTCCTCGCCGGTGTCGGCGCCGTTCGCGTAGCAGATCGTGTTGCCGCCCTCGCGGCCGCCCATCATCTCGTTCCGGATGCGGATGTTGGCGAAGGTGCCGCGCACCATCACCTCGTGATTGCCGCGCCGCGCGCCATAGGAATTGAAATCGGCGAAATCCACGCCGTGTTCGATCAGGTACTTTCCGGTAGGGCTGTCCTTCTTGATCGAGCCCGCCGGGCTGATATGATCGGTGGTGATGGAATCGCCGAACAACGCCAGAATGCGCGCGCCCTTCACATCCGTTGTGCCCTGCGCGTCGCGCTGCATGCCTTCGAAGTAGGGCGGGTTCTTCACATAGGTGGAGTTCGGATCGTACGAGTAGGTCTTGCCACCTTTGATCTTGACCTTCTTCCAGTTGGCGTCGCCTTCGAACACGTCGGCGTAGCGTGCGCGGAAGCTGGAGGCGGTGATTGCCTTGCGCACGGTGTCGGCGATTTCCTGCGGGCTCGGCCAGATTTCGCGCAGGTAAACCGGGTTACTGTCGGCATCGTAGCCCACGGCTTCGCGGGTGAGATCGACATTCATCGATCCGGCCAGCGCATAGGCCACCACCAGCATGGGCGAGGCGAGATAGTTTGCGCGCACCTGCGGGTGCACGCGGCCCTCGAAATTGCGGTTGCCGGAAAGCACGGCGCCCACCACCAGATCGCCTTCGTTCACCGCATTGGCCACCGCCTCGGGAAGCGGGCCGGAATTGCCGATGCATGTGGTGCAGCCATAGCCCACCAGCTGAAATCCAAGCGCGTCGAGATATTTGTCGAGGCCCGATTTCGCGTAGTAGTCGGTGACCACCTGGCTGCCCGGCGCGAGCGACGTCTTCACCCACGGGCGCGCTTTCAGCCCACGCTCCACCGCCTTTTTCGCCACCAGGCCTGCGCCGATCATCACGCTGGGATTGGAGGTGTTGGTGCACGAGGTGATGGCGGCGATCACCACATCGCCATGGCCGATCGAATAATTGGTGCCCTCCACTTTCACGCGCTTTTGCGCCTCGTCTTCCTTCTTGAACGTTTCCACCAGCGCGGTGGCAAATTCGTGCGACGCATTGGCGAGCGCCACGCGGTCCTGCGGCCGGCGCGGGCCGGCGAGGCTCGGCTCGACCGTGGAAAGATCAAGCGCAAGCGTATCGGTGAACACCGGTTCCGGCGATTTCACGTTGCGGAACAGCCCTTGCGCCTTTGCGTATTTCTCCACCAGCTCCACGCGCGCGGATTTGCGCCCCGTCATCTTCAGGTAGCGCAGCGTATCCGCATCGATGGGGAAGAAGCCGCAGGTGGCGCCATACTCCGGCGACATGTTGCCGATGGTGGCGCGATCCTCCACCGTCATGTCGTCGAGACCGGGGCCATAATATTCGACGAATTTCCCCACGACGCCCTTTTTGCGCAGCATCTGCGTGACGGTGAGCACCAGGTCGGTGGCGGTGACGCCGGGGCGCAGCTTGCCCGTGACACGGAACCCGATCACTTCCGGAATCAGCATGGAAATCGGCTGGCCGAGCATGGCGGCCTCCGCCTCGATGCCGCCGACGCCCCAGCCCAGCACGGAGAGTCCGTTGACCATGGTGGTGTGGCTGTCGGTGCCGACGAGTGTGTCGGGAAACGCGTATTCGACAGTGCGGCCGTTCTCCTTGATCTTCCGCGTCCACACCGACTGCGCCAGGTATTCGAGATTCACCTGATGGCAGATGCCGGTCCCCGGCGGCACCACGCGAAAATTGGCGAACGCCTGCTGCCCCCAGCGGAGGAACGCGTAGCGCTCCATGTTGCGCTGGTATTCCTTCTCCACATTGCGCTTGAACGAATCCTTGCGGCCGAAATTGTCGACCATCACCGAATGATCGATGACGAGATCGACTTCGGCGAGCGGATTAATTTTCTCCGGATCACCGCCGAGGTTCTTCATCGCATCGCGCATGGCGGCGAGATCGACCACCGCGGGCACGCCGGTGAGGTCCTGCATCAGCACGCGCGCCGGGCGAAAAGCGATCTCGCGATCGGAGGTCCGCGTCTTCAGCCACTCTGTGAAGGCGGAGATATCGCTGGCCCTGACCGTCTGCCCGTCCTCGTGCCGCAG
>DASXGS010000034.1:0-2789 GCA_036488975.1 Rhizomicrobium sp.
TGCGCCGCCGATTTCGCCCAGATCGCGCACGGTCGTGAACCCTGCCTCGAGCGTTACGCGCGCATGCTGCGCCGCATGCAGCGCAATCGCCTCCGGCCCTTCCTCGACGATATCCATCTTGTGGTGCGGCCCGAACTCGCCCGTCAGATGCACATGGCAATCGATCAGGCCTGGGAGCACGAAGCGATCGGAGAGATCGATGAGCGTTTCCTCGGCTTTCGGCGCCGCGAAGCCGGATTCGACGGAGACGACGCGGGCGCCGTCAATGCGGATCGTCTGCTTCGACTTCGGTTCCTCGCCGGGCCTGGCGAGCAATGTTCCGGCATGAACAAGGATGGTCATAAGCAGCTCCAGAGCGGCAGTGCAGTGGCAGGCTTCACGTTACCACCAAAGCGCGAACACCCCCTTCATAAATTAGGCACACGCTTCTTTAGCCCGGTGGGAGGAGCTTGCCGGGGTTGAGGATGCCTTTGGGATCGAGCGTGCGCTTGATGGCGCGCAGCACCTCTAGGCCGAGCGTGCCCTTCTCCTGCGCCATCCACGGCAGGTGATCTTCGCCCACGCCGTGGTGATGGCTGATAGTGCCGCCATGCGCAATAATGGCATCGGACGCGGCGCGCTTGATCGCCTGCCATTGCGCAACGTCGTCGCCGTTCAGCGCGCGGGGAAAGATGAAGGTGAAGTAGAGGCTCGCGCCATCCGGGTAGGAATGGCTGATGTGGCACATCACGATGCCTTTGGCGCCCGGCCGCGGCGCGCTTGCGGCAATCGCGGACTCCAGCGCCGCTTTCACGGCCGCGTAGAGTCCTTGCAGCTTCGACCAGCCAGTGGCGGTTTCGAGTGTATCGACGCCAAGTCCGCGATCGAGCATTGGATCGCGCAAATAGGGGCCATGAAAGCGCCCTTCGCGCCAGCGCTCCGCCGGACCGGAGCCGAGTGGCATGCCGCCGTGCTGCCGCGCAATGCGGGCCAGCTGTTGTTTCGCAGAGTTGACCACGGTTTGTGCATCTTCGAATTGGGCGATGAGGACGCAGGGCTGTTCGTAGCGCCGCATGCGAAGGAATTGCTGCTCCGCGCGCTGCCACCAGCTCCGCGAAGCACCGACTTGGGCGTAAGCGCGATAGAAGCGCGTCTCTTCCGCATCGGAAAGACGCAGCATGGAAATTGGAACTTCGCTTTGGACCGCCTGGCGAATGGCGCTCGCGCCACTGGCGAAATCACGGAAGAGCCAGGCGCGGCCTTCGGTCACCGGCGGTACCGGATGCAGGCGCACCGTTGCTCTGGTGACGATACCGAACACCCCTTCCGAACCGACAATGAGATCGGTGAGGCGGGGACCTGCAGCGCTCGCCGGGAAATCGCCTTCGCGCAGCATGCCGCGTGGCGTCGCGAGTTCTGCTTCGACAAGCCAGTCTTCCGGCCTGCCGTAGCGATTGGATTGCTGGCCCGCGCCGCGATGCGCGATCCATCCTCCCGGGGTGGAAAATTCGAACGATTGCGGATAGTGGCCGAGCGTAAAGCCTTCGCTCTGCAGCGCTTTCTCCAGCGCCGGGCCGTCGATGCCCGCTTCGACGGTTGCGGTGCGCGCTTCTGCATCGAAGCGTTCGATGCGGTTCAGGCCGGAAAGATCGACCGTGATCACCGCATTCGCGCTGCCGGTGCGCGGGGTGACTCCACCAACGACACTCGTGCCGCCGCCATACGGGACGATCGCCACGTTTGCCTCCGACGCGAACACCAGCAGCTTCAACACCTCATCCGCAGAGCGCGGATACACCACCGCATCGGGTGCATCGGAAAGATCTCCCGCGCGCAGGCGCAGCAGATCGTGATAGGACTGGCCGCGGGCGTGGAATGCGCGCTCGTACTTGTCTTCGCGCACGCGGTCCGCGTCCAGCAGGGTCGCCAACACACGCCGCTCTGTGTCGGAAAGCCGCGAAGGCGCGAGCGTGATTTCCTCCAGCGGCCGTGCGGGTGTGGCAAGGAGGGTCGGCATGCCGAGTTCGCCCGCGAGCCATGCCCATACCTCGTCGCGCGCGGCAACGCCGTCCGCATGGGCGGCCCAGCCCCAGCCATTCCATCGCAATTTGCTGCGGTCGATCCCCATTGGCGGACGTGATTCCCTCGAAACCCCAAGCATCGCAGAGGACAGGCCCATGCGGCAAAATCAGGCCCGCTTTATGGTGAATGTCCGGCCAAGCGCTCAGCAGCGCAAATTGAGCACGCCGGGCAAAATTTCAAACGTGGCGGGCAGGCGGCCGACGCTTTCGCCGTCCAGCTCGATCAGCACTGGCTGCCCCCGGTTTTCCGCCACCGGGGCCGCCACGACTTTTCGCCCGCGCAAGACCTGCACATGCGGCCGGGTGACGTGCTCGCCGGTGTAGAGCAGCTTTAGCTCAGCCACGGATTGGCCCTTCGGCGCCGTGCCCATGATGACGATGTCGAACAGGCCATCGTCCGGTTTGGCGTCGGGCGCTACCCGCATGCCGCCGCCGAAGTACTGACCATTGGCAATGGCGACGGTCGAAACAGAGGCGATTTCGTCGAAGCCGGTATCGAGGTGAAGACGCACCGTGCGCGCGCCGTAGGTGAGCATGTCGAGCGCGCTGTGGAAGCCGAAGGCGAATTTTCCGCCGAACAGTTTGGCAATGCGCGCGCGGTTCACGGAATCCACCACCGCACCGGAGAGGCCGAAGGAGGCGATGTTGATGAAATAGCGGATGAGCGGCGCGCCGGTGGCGCTGAGGCAGGAGACGCGGCCGACATCGATTGGCACGGGCCGGGCTTCT
>DASXGS010000054.1:0-5118 GCA_036488975.1 Rhizomicrobium sp.
GCCTTGATGCCGCCCTGCAGGGATTCGTCGGTGCAGAACCGGCGGAACGCGCGCTCGATCTCGTCTTCGAATTTCAGCGAAATTTCCTCGCTGTTTGCGCGCAGCTTGCGCATGGCGCGCATCACCGACCAGCGCCGCAAGCCGCCGGGATGCGGCAGCAGCACACGCACCAGATCGAGCAGGTACGATTGCTCGGCTCCGGATTTGCGCGCGTTGTCGGACGCTCGTTCCACGCGGCGTTCGCGATAAAGATGTTCGAGAGTGTCGCCGTTCATCGGTTCTTCCAGCATCGTGGTACTCGCACAAAAAAGAAAGGCGACGGCGCAGGCCTCAAGCCCCCGCCGCCGCCTCCCACTAGCTCTTTACGCCGCCTGCAGGTTGACGGCCTTGCTGCCTTTCGCATCCGGCTGGATGTCGAACGACACGCGCTGGCCCTCGTTCAGGCTGCGCATTCCGGCCATCTCTACCGCGGTGGCGTGAACGAAAACGTCCTTGCCGCCCTCTTCCGGTGCGATGAAGCCAAAGCCTTTGGTGGCGTTGAAAAACTTTACTGTTCCGATCGTCATGTTTTCTCCTGATGAAATCGGGGTTCCGCGCGGACCAATACGGTCGCGCGGTGCGATTGGGAAACCATCGGAATCGGAAGTCAGGCTGTCAGGTCCGGGCGCGCACTTGGCGGGTCGGGATTACAACAGTGCGCTTCAATGTGACGGACGCCGTCGCGGCTTGTTATATAATTGCTCCAGGTCCGGAAAGCAAGGCTGCCGGAAATCCGTGCTGAAAGGCGTCGCACTCGCATGTCGCGCGCTTTCGTGAAGGAAACGGCAGAGGGGGGCGCCGCCGGAGCGCATGGTGTCGTTCCGGCCCCCAATCCCGTCTTCGTTCGCCGGACATCTCCCCCGGCTCGCGCGGGGGAGGCCCGGTCATCCGTCGACGCCCGCGTCAGTCGCAGTAGTCGGGGTCGTAATAGCCGCTGTTCGGATCGCAGTAGGCGCTGTAGTCGTAACCGTACGCGTACGGATCGTTGTAGCCGTAATAGCCGTAGGCGGGAAAGGCACCCACGACCCACACACCGTTGCGCCAATGGCCGCCGTGCCAGTTGCCGTGCCAGCCGCCATGGCCGCCCGACCAGCCGGTGCGAACGCCGCCGCCGTGCCAGCCGCCATGGAATCCGCCGCCATGAAAGCTGCCACCGCCGTGGAATCCGCCTCCACCGTGGAATCCGCCACCGGCCGTGCTGCCGTGCATGGGCGCCCCAGTGGCGGGAAGCGCAACAGCTGCGGTTCCCAATCCGGCGGTAAGCGCCGCCGCGCGCAACACAGTTTTCAAAGTGGTCATCAGAACCTCCGTTCAAAGATTCTGCCTGCCACCTCGCCCTGCTCCCCCGGCGAGAACCCTCGCCAGTTACGAAGCGTCAATGCAGAGCGTCGATGGAGAGATAAGCGCGCGCGGCGCCCAATCAATGTGCTGCAACACTCCATTACATTCCGCACGGGGCCGTGACCGCTGCCCTGCGCTAGCGTTCTCGTGCGGAACGGCATTGCGGCGCAGCGGGTTTTGTTGGACAGGAGTGTCCATGTCGCGCGCATTCGTGAAGGAAACGGCAGAGGGGGCGGCGCCGCCGGAGCGCATGGTGGCGTCCGGCCCCAATCTCGTCACCGAGGAGGGGCTGGCGAAGATCGCGAGCGAAGTGGGCCGCCTCGAAGCCGCGCTCGCCGCCGAGAAGAATGTGCTGTTGCGCGAAACGCTGGAGCGCGACCTGCGCTACTGGCGGCAATCGCTCTCTACTGCCGAGGTGGTGAAACCATCGAAGGAAGAGGACGTCATTGCCTTCGGTGCCCGCGTTACCTTCTCACGGAACGGATCCAGGCCGCAGACTATCCGCATCGTTGGCGAGGATGAGGCTGATCCGAAATCAGGGCTCGTCAATTTCCGCTCGCCGTTGGCGCAGGCGCTGATCGGCGCCGAGGAAGGCGACACGGTGGAAATGCAATCCCCACCGGCAGAGCTTACGATCATCAAGGTGGAATAGGGCGTTCAGTTTCCGTCGGAATACGAAGGATCGTCGTACGGGCTGCTCGGCGCGATGTCGTAGCTGTCGTTGTCGCCTCCCGAATAGCTGTCGCCGGAATAGCCCCCGTCCGAATACCCCCCGTCCGAATAACTCTCGCCCGAATTGCCGCCGCCAGAGTAGTCGCCGCCCGAATAATCGTCGACCGAATAGTCCGGGTGCGCGCCGTAATAGCCAGCATACGCGCCGTAGTAGCCGGCGTACGGCCATACGCTGCCGACAACCACACGGTGGTGCCACGATTGCCAATGACCGCTGTGTCCGCCCGACCAATGGTCGCCGTGCCAATAGCCACGGCCGCCGCCCCAGCCGCCATGCCAACCGCCCCATCCGCCCCAGCCATACATGGCCTGGGCATCCGACGCTGCCAGCATCACTGTTGCCATCGCGGCAGATGCCGCCAGTGCCACCGCACCCAATCTGTTTCTGAAGCTCATCATCGGGGACCTCCATCGACCGTGCGCTCCTGAAGGCGCACGCAGCCCCAGCGTTCGACGGCAGGGCATAGCCCGTGAACGGGTCATTCTGAAGCTGGACCTTGGCCCAGATGGTCATTGATTTGCGAAACAAACTCTCGTGCGGAAGCGCGTTGAGACGGGGGGTTCCGCTCTTCATCTTCGACGAACAAGACGAACAAATTCTGCTGCCGTGCCGGGGGAGGGGCGATGGATCCGGCGAAAAACGAGGCGGTGTGGAAGCGCGGAAGACGAACACAAGATGTAGACGAGCGCTTCGAGCGTCCACGGCGTCCCGCTCCGCCCTACCGGTTGAAATTGGCGGCGCGAATGGCTATACGTCATTTCACGTGGTTCTTACGTTCTCGCCGGACGAAGCGCTTTTCCGTTGTTGCGACCCGCTTTGTGCGAGCCGACCAGCCGAAAAATTCTTGCCCTGAAGTTCGTTTCCCGCGGCCGCCCGTCGCGCTGTGCGTCGTGCGGAAATCCAACTAACAGGACAATGCAATGACAATCGGTACTGTGAAGTTCTTCAATTCAGCGAAGGGCTTCGGATTCATTTCACCGGAAGGCGGCGGCAAGGACGTGTTCGTACACGTCAGCGCCGTAGAAGCGGCGGGCCTGCGCTCGCTGAACGAAGGCCAGAAGGTCTCGTTCGACATCCAGCCGGATGCGCGCGGCGCCAAGGCTGCCAACCTCAAGGCGGTCTGAAGCACTGGTGGGGGCGGCGCGGAAACGCGCCGCCCTCTCCGTTTCATCCCAAAGGAATTTCGTTGGCCGACACACGATCCAAATCCGAACGTGATGCCGCGGTGAACCGGGCGCAGAAGCATTTCGCTGCGTCGGAGCAGCGCGACGCCAGCATCAAACAGATGATCGAGGACGAACGCACCGCCGTGGCGGTGCGTACCGCCAAGCTCCGCGCTCAGCGCCTGGCAAAAGAAGAAACCGACCGCATCGCGGCGGAAAGCGCCCCTAAGGCCGCCGCCAAGCCAGCGAAACGCAAGCGCGCGATCAACGCGGGCTGACCTTCCCCCGCCTTCCGCGAAAATCTCTCGCGCACCTGCGATAAGTAGGCGACAAGCGATCACGCCGCCGCGGCAGGCTCCGCCCGGGCGTATTTCTCGCAAAAGTAGAAGCAGTAATGCGTGTCGCACGGCGTCGCGCCGAAACGCGGCGCGAAGGAGCGGCGCAGCAGATTGCCGAGCGGGGCCTTGGTCGAGCACCGGTACACGTCGCCGTTCCGCCGGATGCTCACAAAGCGGTCTCCCGCCTCGCATGCAGCCCCGGCGAATTCCGGCAGGTGCTCAAGGAACCGGTCGTCGTTGAACATGTCGATACTGGGACGCTCGTGCATGCGCGCGAGCAGCGGCATATAAGCTTCGCGGGCTTGCGTGGCGAACATCCGAAACCGGCTGCGTTCGGTCTCACTGTAGTCGTTGGGAAAAACGCGGCCCGCATGCGATCCGCGCAGAAGTTTCGGGATTGGGAACAAGCCGAGCGGTTGCATCATAGCCGTCGCTTCCTCGAACCGCGTCAGCGCCTCCGGCGTGGCCACCAGCGAAATCAGCAGCGGAAATCCTTTTTTCTGCAACAGCGCGGCGTGACGCAAAAAGGCGGCGTGTCCTTTGCGCCGTTCGCGCTCCTCCAGATGCAGCCCTGCGTTGATGAAGCTCACGCGGGAAGGATCGATACTGTCGGCGAACCGCACAAAGGCCGAATGCGTGAGGTTGGAGTTGAGTGAAATGAAGTGGCGCGCTGTCAGGGCCTCGCATAGGGGAACGAATTGCGGATAGACGCTTGGTTCGCCACCGCTCAGATGCAGAAGCCAGATGTCGCCGGTTGCGTCGAACGCCTTGCGCCACTCTTCGGGCTCGGCGAATTCGCGCATCTTGGCGCCGAGGATGGCGTCGGAAAAGAAACAGTACTCACAACGATAGTTGCACGTGTGCAGGAGATGCCAATCGGCTTCGCGGTTATAGCGCACACAAACCCCCAGGCTCCGTGAGGCTCACGGGAATGCACCCCACGGTAGCCCGGTTCGGGATCGAAGTCGCCGGCTAAGGCTGGGGAAAGCAACCTCTCCGCAAGACGCACCCGTGACTGCGAAAGCGGCGTTCATCCTTATGCTGGGCGGCGACAGGATTTCATTCGTTGATATTCTGGTAGGCGACAAACGCCCACCGCCCATCAGGGCGCGCAAAATAATACTCGTTGCCACTGCAATCGATCGACCAGGCACCGGCGCCGAAATCCTTGCCCCTCTGCATCGTGAGCGATTGCGAGGCGAGGCATCTCGCCAGACCCGGATCGCCGCCGCCGAACCAGCCGTCGAAGTGCTGTTTGTCGCGCATGAATTCCCATTCGCTGAGCCGGGGCGTGCTGCCGTAGACGTCAACCGCCAGCGGAAAGTGCGACAGCTTCGCGATGCGGGCGATGTCTCTGGCAGCCACGGCCGCCGAGAACACCTTGCGCAGGTTCTCGAGCTCTGAGGGCGGTCTCGGCAACAGCGGTTCGGCAGCAGCGGAAGCAGTCGTGACGGCAGCGCATGCTGCCGCCACGACCCTAAACGCGCACGGCCTGCTCAGCCGC
>DASXGS010000084.1:0-3507 GCA_036488975.1 Rhizomicrobium sp.
GGATGTGCATCGGGAAAAACGTTAGGTTGAAGCCGACAAAGGCGATCCAGAAATTCCACCGCCCGAGCGCTTCGCTCAGCATGCGCCCGGTGACTTTCGGGAACCAATAATAGACGGCCGCGATCAGCGGAAACACCGAGCCACCGATCAGCACGTAATGGAAGTGCGCTACCACGAAGTAGGTGTCGTGCACCTGCGTATCGATCGGCACAGAGGCCACCATGACGCCGGTCAGACCGCCGATCACGAAGTTGAAGATGAAACCGAGCACGAAGAGGAGAGGTGTGCGGAAGACCGGTCGGCCGCCCCACAAGGTTGCGATCCAGCAGAAGATCTGCACGCCCGACGGCACGGCGATCGCCATGCTGGACGCTGTGAAGAAGCTGTCGCCGAGCCGCGGCAGCCCCGTCACGAACATGTGGTGCACCCACAGCCCGAACGACAGGAAGCCGGTCGCGATCAGCGAAAGCACGACGGCGGTGTGGCCGAACATCGGCCGCCGCGCGAAAACCGGAATGATGGAGGACACGAATCCGGTGGCCGGTATGAAGATGAAATAGACTTCCGGGTGGCCGAAGAACCAGAACAAGTGCTGGAACAGCAGATTGTCGCCGCCGAGCGACGTATCGAAGAAATGCGTGTTCACCATGCGGTCGAGAATGAGCATGGTGCTCGCCACCATCACCGCTGGCATGGCGAACAGAACCATGAACGCGGTGACGAGACTCGCCCAGACGAAAATGGGAATCCGGTCGAGCGTCATGCCCGGCGCGCGCATCTTGAAGACCGTCACGATGATCTCGACGGCAACGGCGAGGCCCGATACCTCGGTGTAGGTGATCATCTGCGCCCAGAAATCGGCGCGATGCCCCACATTGTATTGCGTGAGCGACAACGGCGTGTAGCTGAACCAGCCGACATCCGGCCCGTTGTTGGAGAAGAAACAGAACCACAGCATCAGCCCGCCGAACAGATACAGCCAATAGCCGAACGCGTTGAGCCGCGGGAACGCGACGTTCCGCGTACCGATCATCAGCGGCACGAGGTAAACCGCGCAGGCCTGCATGATCGGCACGGCGAACAGGAACATCATCGTCGAGCCGTGCATGGTGAAGAGCTGGTCGTATTGGTCCGGCCCCATCACATGTGCATCGGGGGTCGCCAGTTGCAGACGCATGAAAATCGCGCCGATACCCGCCAACGTCATGAAGAAGAAGGCGGTGGCGATGTAGCGAAGCGCGATCTGCTTGTGGTCGACGCTGGAAAGCCAGCCGATGAAGCCGCGCGGCGTGCGCCAGATCGAAATGAGTCTCTGTTCGAGCTCGAGTTCGCCGAGATCGGTGTCATGAAGCGGTTCGGCAGCGGCGCTCATTTCAGACTTTCCAGATAATGGGACACGGCCAGCAGGTCGGGGCCGGTCAGCGCGACCGATGGCATGCGCGTATAAGGTTTCATTCGCTGCGGATCGGCGATCCAGCCGCTGAGATTGCCGAGCGAATTGCGGGCCGTGCCGGCCGCAATCGTCATGCGGCCGCCGAAATGTGTGAGATCCGGACCGACGCGGCCGCCTGCATTCGTGCCGCCGATGGTGTGGCATACGGCGCAGGCGTTCGATTGAAACACCTGCAGCCCGCGCCGCAATTCATCGGTGTGCGGCGGGGTGGCCGATTGCAATTGCTGCGCACGCCACTGCGCGAAATCGCTTGGCGTTTGCGCCACGACATACATCGCCATGTGCGCGTGCTGGATGCCGCAATATTCGGCGCACTGGCCGCGATAGATCCCGGGGTTATCCGCTTCAATGGTGAGCGATGTGTAGCGGCCAGGAATGAGGTCCTGTTTGCCGGCAAGGTTCGGCACCCAGAAGCTATGGATTACGTCCGGCGATTCGAAATCGAGCTTCACCGGCTGCCCGATAGGAATGTGAATCTCGTTTGCGGTTTCGAAGGTCTGGTCGGGCGAGTGTGCCTCGTAGTTCACCTGCCACCACCATTGGTGACCGGTGACCTTGATGGTGAGCCCGTGAGGGCGCGGCTCGGCGAAACCCTTGTTGGTGAGGAAGCTTGCCAGGGTGAAGACCACGAGAGTGACAACCGTCGCAGCGATGCCGCCGCCGACCACGAAGCCCATCCTGCGGTCCTGAGCCGCGTCAGGTTCGGGGAGCGGATCAGGATTTCCTGCGCGCCGCCGCACAATGGCGATGAGGAGCATCACCATCACGATCAGCCAGATCGCGGCGCAGACGGCGGTGAAGAACCAGAACAGCGAGAGGATGGCGCGCGCGGTATCGCCTCCCGGACTGAGAACAGACTGGGTCGGAGAGCAGGCGCACAGAATAGGGAGGCCGGCGAGGACACTCGTGCGCCGTAGACAACCCCTCATTTGTTGAAGTCCCGCGGTGGCCCTGTCACAACGTGAGGGAAAAGCACGGGTTCCGCCCCTGCGGCGGGGCAGCCATTCTAGCGGAACAACGGATCAGAGCTCTTGATGGTGCTGCGCCGCAAAAGCCGCGAGCTGGCCGGCGACCGTTGGCATAAGCTCGGCCCAGTCGGCGAACTTCTCCGGGCTCAGGACGCGGGTCTTTGGATACCAGGGATATTCGTCGATGCCGAGCTGCGGCCAGGTGCGCCCGGCTGTCAGGAACCATGTTTCGGTTCCGACGCTGGCCGCGGTGGCGGCCGCAGCAGTGGGCGCCGAGAGCACCAGATCAACGGCAGACGACAAAGCGGCGGCGCCATCGATGTCGTTTTTGAGATCGAGACCATCCAGTGCGTGGATTTTGACGCGATGCATTTCGGTGGCCCGCGCCAGCTCGGCAGCACAATCGCCGTACTGGAGATTGACGAAGGTAACGCCAGGCGTGCGGAGGATCGGGCCCCAGAAATCGAGCGCGCTGTAGTATTTCTTGCGCTTGGCGCCGAGCATCATCGAACGCCAGCAGATGCCGACATACGGGCCCGGTCCGATTTCGGCGAGCCGCGAACGGAATCCGGCAACGCGCGCGGGATCGGAAAACAGGAATGTCTCGTGGCGAAAATCGTCCAGCGATTTTCGATAGTACTGCAGCGCCGAACCCATCATGGCGAAATAGTCCGGCTCGCGGTCCTTGCTCGCCCATGACAGGAAACGCAGATCCTTGTGGCCATCCTTGTCGAGCAGTTTGCGATCGTCGTAGGTGCCGACTTCCGCTCGTGGGAAGGAGCGCTGGAACAACGGCACCAGCCGCTTGTCCACCGCGATCTGGAGCTTGCCGTTTTCACCCACCGCGCGCTGCAGATCGGGCAGCACGTTCGCGAACATGAATTCGTCGCCCAGCCCCTGCTCGCCCGCGACCAGCAGCTGCTTGCCGTCCAGCTTCTCGCCCTGCCAGTACGGCGCCTTCACCATGTGATTGACGTAAGAACGGAACCGCGGCGAGTTGCGGATTTCGTATTCGCGGAAACCTTCCTCCAGTCGGCCCATGCCGATGAGGCAGATGCTGCGCGAGTGTTCGCCTTCGACGATTTC
>DASXGS010000088.1:0-3265 GCA_036488975.1 Rhizomicrobium sp.
CTTGTTGACAGTACCGCCGCCGTCCACGGCGGAGGTAACTGAAGGATCGCCCCAGTAGTCGATGTGTCCGCCTCCATCCACTGCTGCTTCGAGCCGGCGCTCCGCCCGCAATTCGATATGTCCGCCGCCGTTCACCGCGGCATCGGCATGGTCCGCATCAATGGAGCGGATATCGATATGGCCGCCGCCTTCCACGGCTGCCGCGATGTCGTCTTGGCGCCCGAAACCACGCTCGCTCTCGATTTTGCCGCCACCCGAAACAGCAACGCCGGCAATCCGCGGCGTTACGATCTCGATCTCTGGATTGTAGTGCCGCGGGCAGTCTTCGTTGCACGCGTCGATCACAAGCTGACCATTCTCTCTTACGCGCGTGCGGGTAAAACGGCTGCTGCCGCGCAGAAGCGTCACACGCTGCTCGGGCCCACGCCGGAGTACAACATGGCCGCCACCCCGGAGTTCGACATTGCGGAACGGACCTACTGACGCCGTCTCTTGCGCCTGTGCAGGCCAAACCCAGGGAGCGGTCGCGGTGAGCAAAGCCGCAATGAACAGGCTATGGAATTTCATGGGGAAGCGGCCTCAGAAGGTGTTGCTCCACGAAAGATAGATGCAGCCCACTAGTTTATGCGCATCGCGTTCCGACAAACGCGCCATGCCGGCCGGGCAGCATCCCAAAACGATTGTGGCCCGCGGTGCGGGCCACAAAATCATCCGATTTCGGCAGACTAAGCTCTCTCAACTGGTGGCTGCGCTCGACACATCTGCAATCGAGCTTTCGATCCATTCCTTGATCTTCGATTTCGGCAGCGCGCCCACCTTGGTGGCTGCGACCTGGCCCTGACTGAAGATCATCAGGGTGGGCACGCCCCGCACGCCGTATTTGGTCGGGACGTTCGGGTTCTCGTCGATGTTGATTTTGACGATCGTCACCTTGTCCTGCAGTTCGCCGGCAAGCTCCTCGAGCGCGGGTGCGATCATCCGGCAGGGGCCACACCATTCGGCCCAGAAATCCACGACCACCGGCTTCATGGCGCCCAAAACATCGTTCTGGAAGGAGGCATCGGAAACTTTGACCGGCGATGACATGGGAGAGCCTTGGTTGAGGGGCGGCGGTGAATACCAAATCTAGGTGCCGGCGGCCCAAGGTCAAGGCTCGGGCACCAGCCCGGCGATTTCCCTGTCCAGAAGTGGGTCGGGCAAGGGCATCAAATGCGGCCCTTCCGTCCAGACCAGCGCAGACGTGATTCGCCGGCCCGGGAAAAGCTTTCTCAGCGCCAGCCGATAAAGCGCCATCTGGCGGAGGTAGACGCGCGAAACGTCCTCCACCCGCGTGGGCGGCGGCCGGTTGGTTTTGAAGTCGATGGCGAGAACTTCCGCGTCGTTCACCGCAAGACGGTCGATGCGGCCGCTCACGCGCGCGCCATCGCCCAATTCCGGCAGATCGGCGACGACGGCGATTTCGGCTTTCGAGCCGGCGGCGAAGGCCGGCGCGAACCGCGCATCGTCCAGCACGCGCAACACCGAATTAGCAAGCGCGGCCGCTTCGTCGTTCGCAACGTGCTGGCTGGTGAGAAACAGGCGCGCGATGTTGCGCCGTTCTGGCGGCGCGATTTCGGGCAAGCGGGCCAGCAAGGTGTGAATCAGCAGCCCGCGGCGGAAGCGCGCCGCCTGCTTCGGGCCCGCGGGTGAAATGATAGCGGGCTCGCCTTCAAGGATTTCATCGGACGGCCGAATCAATCGCGGCCGCGCGCGCTCGGCAGGCGGCGGCTCTCGCGCCCATTCTGGCAGCGCAATTGTGGCCGCTCTGGCCATAGCGGCGCGCGCAGTCTCCTCCGCTTCTTCGCCGAGCGCGCATATGTAGCTGCCGCCGCGCTCGAGCTTCGTGCCGACCTTGGTCATGGCGGTTTCCGCGAGCCGGTACCACGAACCTTCGCGAATCCCATTCTTGTTCTCGAAGCCGCAAACGTAAAGCCGATCCTTCGCGCGCGTGAGCGCGACGTACAGAAGACGCCGGTGCTCCCTCAGCGCTTCCTGTTTGGCAATCTCCTTCGCCGCGGTGACCGCTTCGCACGCGTCTGCCTTGCGGATCGGAAAGATCACCCCGTCCTCTCCATAGAGAAGTTCGCCCCGGCGGCCAGGCGGATCTGGCAGCGTGGTCGTGTCCGGCAGGAACACGATATCGGCTTCAAGGCCTTTGGCGCCGTGCACCGTCATCACCCGCACCTGATCGCGGCCGCGCTCCATATCGCGCTTCACCTCGGCGTCGCCGCGCTCCGTCCAGTGCACAAAGCCTTCGAGCGACGGCGTATTCGCGGATTCGTATTCCAAAGCCAGCGAGAGGAATTCATCGATCGCGTCACTTGCTTCCGGCCCCAACCGCGAGAGCAGCCGCGCGCGCATGCTGTTTGCGTTCAATACCCATGCAAAGAATTCGTAAGGCGGCATGGTGTCGGCGCGCTTCAATGCGTCGGAGAGGAATTCATGCGCCGCCGCAAACGACGGTACCTCCTCCCGTCGCTCGCTCAATTCGCGCCACAAGCGTCCGCTGCGTTGATGCGCGAGGGCGAACAGCTCTTCTTCGCTGAGGCCGACGAGCGGCGAACGCAAGAGCGCGGCGAGATTGAGATCGTCTTCCGGCAGCAAGGCGAACCGGCCCAGCGCCATCAGGTCCATGACGGCAATTTCGTTCTTCAGGCGGATGCGGTCCGCGCCGGCTACCGGCACGCGCGCCTGTGTCAGCTTGCGGATGATTTCGGTGGCGAACGGCTCCCGCCGCGGCATCAGGATCATGATATCGCCGGCGCGGATCGGCTCCTCGCACCCCGGCAGGCGCACTCCATCGTCGAGCCACTTGCGGATCTTGCCGGCAATCCGTTCCGCCAGTTGCACCACCGGGCTGGTCTCGGACTCAACATCGACGGGCCGCCAATAATCCGGCTCCGGCGTTTTGGCGGGCTTGATGGCCGGCCAGAACTCCACCCGGCCCTTTGCGTCTTTGCGAAATGCATGGTGTTCGATTGTTTCACCGGAAGAGGTCAGCCCTTCGCGCGCCGCCGGATCGGCAAACACAGCATCGACGAACCGCAGAATTTCCGGTGCGGAGCGGCGCGAGGTCTGCAGCCGTACATCGGCAAAATCATCGCCGGCGCGGCTGCTGAAATAACGGCGGTTGACTTCGAACTCATCCGGATCGGCGCCCTGGAAACTGAAGATGGATTGCTTCTGGTCACCCACCGCAAAAACCGTGCGCGGCGCGGAAAAGAGA
>DASXGS010000215.1:0-2890 GCA_036488975.1 Rhizomicrobium sp.
GCTTGTGCGGCACTTGGAAAACAACTCGCCGACGAAGCTATCGACATCGTCATCAACAATGCCGGTACCTATGGCCCAAAGCGCCAGAGTGCGGACGAGATGGATTTCGACGGTTGGGCCTACACGCTCGCCGTCAACACAATGGGCCCGCTCGCGGTGGCACAGGCATTTCACGAGAATCTGAAGCGCGGTGGCGAGAAGAAGCTCATAACGATCACCAGCGGCATGGCCTCCACGGCGGAAACCGAAGGCGGCTATCTCGCTTATCGATCCTCGAAGGCCGCGGTGAACAACGTGATGCGCAACGTCGCGGTCGGCTGGCGCGGCGAAGGCATCATATCCGTCGTTCTCTCGCCCGGCTGGGTGCGCACCGACATGGGCGGATCAGGCGCGCCGCTCTCGCCGGAGGAAAGCGTTTCCGGCATGCGCAGGGTGATCGCCGGCCTCAAAGAATCCGACAGCGGTAAATTCCTCAGCTGGCGCGCCCAGGAAGTGGCTTGGTGAACCGCCAGCTCAGTGCGCGCTGGCAGGAGTCAGGTAGAGTTTCTTCTCCCGGTACGCGATGTACAGATGCAGCCGCCTGAGTATGCCCATTCCAATAATCAGTTTCGGCTCGCCCCAATTTTTTGCGAAGATTTTTGCTCGCTCCCTCGAGATGAGAACAATGTCCGGGTTGTTCACCGCGACTCCTTCGAGGGTGAGAGATTTGAACGGATAGGTGGAAGCGCCTTCCTCGTTCGCGTCGTGCTTCAAGCCTTTGGCGAACTGCTCACCAAACAAATCCTGCGCCTCTTCAAGCTCCATGGTTGTCCGCCAGGCGCCGGTGTCTACGAGCGCCTTCACGGGTTTGCCGTCCAGCTGGACCTCTACCAGAGAGTGACCGCTATAGTCGATCTGCATGGGAACTGCGGCATAAGGATCGTGCGTCCAGTAAACGACCTGGCCGCCGCAGTGGTCCGGCGAATAAAGATTCAGCTTAGCGTTGGCAAAGTCGAATTCGACGTCGTAAGAGCGGAGCACGTCCGGCCCAAGGATGCCGCCGATGCCCGCCAGAGAGTCGCCTTGCGGCATGAGCAGGAAATCCCACCGGCTGGCATGCAGGTTGCCGAGCTTTATCTCCTCCACCGTCGTGTAATGATTGATCGTATCGCCGTTGAACAGGGTGATCCTGCTCATCGGAATGATTTTGGCGGCAAGCGCCAGCGACTGTGCCGTCTCTGCCGTGACGGCGGTGATGAAGCCGCCGGTGTCCACCACCATTTTCAGGTCGTGTCCGTTCATTGTCATGGGAACCGTGACGCGGCCCACCGCATCGATATCCATGTCGAGAGCCGCAAGCCGCACGAGCGTGCAGTTCTGCAGCTCTTCCGCCGCCGCCGGGCCGCCGAAAAGAGATGATGCCGTAAGGATCAGCATCTTCAGAATCGTGCGCAAAAGTCGATCCCTCTCAACGCCGCCACAGTCAGGGCGCCCGCTTCAGTTCGGCTTGAGCCGCCGTGAATTCGACGAAATTGTGCGGGCAGTTGTCGGCGGCGGATTGCAGCAGCCGTTTGCCGTCTGCGGCATTACCCTGCGCCACTTGCCACTCGCCGATATAGTAATCGGCTTCGCATTTCTGGCTGGCCTTCACGGATGCATCGGCGCGCGCAGCGGCGCTATAAACGTCGTCGCTGCTGCGCTCACCAAGATAGTACGCGAGGATGGGCCCGGGCCACTCGCGGCTGGAAAAATCGGGCAGCGTCTTGCCGAACGCCTTAGCATCGAAAGCGTGACTTCGCCGTTCGGCATCCGCGAGCCACAGCGCACCGTACAGCCATGACGGGTTGAGACGCGTCGTCTGCGCGAAATCGGCGGCCGCGTCCGAGAACTGTCCGCGCGTCCATCGCAGTCGCCCGCGATCGAAATACAGCGTCGCATCGGGCGCGATCTCGAGCGCGGCGTCCACGTCCGTCTCGGCGTCCGCCATTTTGCCCACGCAGCTGTAGGCCGAAGCGCGAAGGACTAGGGCTGTCGCATCGCGCGGCTGCACGGCTAGCGCGGCACTCAAATCCGTTACGGCATCGGCGCAGCTCGACTTGCGCAGGTATGCTTTCGCACGGCCAATGTGTGCGGCCGGCCGCAGCTTTACGCTGAGATCGCCATCCGCCAGCGCGCTGCTGAAGCCCGCGATGGCCGCTTCTATGTTGCCCTGATTGTAAGCGGACAGCGCACGCGCAAAATCGTCGTAAGCCGCCGCATAGGCGCTGCCGCACAGGCCGGCAGCAGCCAGCAAAACCACGCAGAACAAATTCTTCATTGGAAGCCCTAGCCCAAGCGAAGGATAGGACAGTTGAACATCTGAGGCAATCGCCGTGACGAACTATGCTGCGCGGGCTGTCATTTCATAATTTAGAATGGGTGAGAGCCAGCGTTCGGCTTCGGTAACGCTCCAGCCTTTGCGTCGGGCATAATCTTCCACCTGATCGCGTTCGATCTTGCCGGTACCGAAATAGCGCGCTTCAGGATGTGAGAGATACAATCCGCTCACAGACGAACCCGGCCACATTGCAAAACTTTCTGTGAGCCGAATGCCCGCGCGCTTCTCGGCATCCAGCAGCTTGAATAGCGTGGCTTTCTCGGTGTGGTCCGGCTGCGCCGGATAGCCCGGCGCTGGGCGGATACCGCGATACCGTTCACGGATCAGCTCTTCGGGAGTGAAATTTTCATCTGGTGCATAGGCCCAGAGTTCCCGGCGCACGCGCTCGTGCAGGCGCTCGGCGAATGCTTCCGCCAGACGGTCGGCCAGCGCCCGCAACAGAATGGCGCTGTAGTCATCCTTGTCGGCTTCGAAACGTTTGATGTGCCTCTCTTCGCCGATGCCTGAGGTCACTGCAAAGCCACCGATATAGTC
>DASXGS010000219.1:0-3010 GCA_036488975.1 Rhizomicrobium sp.
TCCTCCTGATGGAAGACGAGAGTCATGCCGAGCAGGATGGCGGCGGTGGCTGGCGCCGCGGCGGCAAGGGGGACCGGCAATATGCCGGAAATACCGAGCGCCTGGGTGACATCGCCGAAGAAGTAAATGCCGAACCCACAAAGCGTGCTGTAAAGCACGACCCGGCCCATGCCCCCGAGCCTTGCCATCCGCAGCGAAAAGCTCGCGGCCATGAAAACCATAGCGGCCAAAAGCGCGGGTAGCACCAGCAGGCTCTCGAAATAGAGCGCGTAGCGGCGCGCGCCGAACCCAGCCTGCTGTGCCGTCTGGATGAAGCCGGGCAGATCCCAGAACGACATGGTGTCGGGCGCTGCGAAGCTTTCCTGGATGCGAGCCGGCGTGAGCGTGGTAGCGAGCGGGTACTCGACATGGTGCACCGGCCGGCCGCCGTTTCCGTCGCTTACCCAGGCATCGCGCAGTTTCCAAATACCGGATTCGAGCGCTGCGCCCTTCGCGTCGATGCGGCCGAGAAATAGGTCGTGTGCACCGTAGAGGAACACGATCACCTGCTCGAGGCGCACTCCCTGCTCGGCCACGCGCAGCGCGTGGATCACCGATTGACGGGCGGTACTACCCTGCCGCAGCCACAATCCATTTCGCGAGACGGCGAGCTGCGAAGGTTCGTTGTGGATATATCTCGCCTCCAATCCGGAAAAGCGCTGCAGCAACAGCGACGAAAAGGGCGTAAACGCCACAACGGTGAAAACACCAAGCGCGACCGCGACCGTAAGCGGCGGCGCCAGCAGATTCCATGCAGACAATCCTGCAGCGCGCACGGCAATGAGTTCCTGGCTGCGCGACAGCCGCACGAGCGCCAGCACACCGCCAAGCAGCACGGCGAACGGCAACAACTTCAGACAGAGATCCGGCAATTGCAGCAGCGCCATGCCGATCACGGCCGAGGTGGGCACGCGCTTTCCTGCTGTCTGGTTGAAGAGATCGACAACATCGATCGAGAAGCTGAGAAAGGCGAACGCTGCGAGTACAATGCCCACTCCGGCCAGAAACTGGCGCGCGATATAGCGGTATAGTGTCCACGACCAGCTCATCAGGCCGGCTCCGGAACCAAGTTCCGTAACCGGGTAACGGGCGCCAGCAGGCCGATGCCGGTGATTTCAACAACCGCGATACCGCCGCCTAGCAACGGAATGAGATAAAGCATTTCGAACAGGTGCGGGTGGCGAACTACAAAGCCCTGCGCGCCATAGCCGAGTAGCCTCAGGACACCTGCCGAAACCGACGCAACCGTGAGACGCAACGCATAGGCGCCGCGCGCACGCCGCCCGCGCGTCACGGCCGCGAGCACGATCAGCGCAAACGCGATGCAATAGAGCGGTGCCGAGAGTCGGTTGTGCGCTTCCGCCCACAGCACGCGGCTGGCGCGGCCACCGGGATCTCGCTTCAGGTGCGGCCAGAACAACTCCGAGAGATAGCGCTCGCTGGCCTCCAGCCCTTGCTGTCGCTGCTGTTCGGCGAACTGATCGAGATCGAACACGTAACGCTGGAATTTCAGCACCGAGAGCTGCGCGCCGTTGCTGGAGGCCTGCTCCACGGTGCCATTGATCATGATGAGACGAGGGCCGGCCGGCGTTTGCGCCAACACGCCCGATTGGGCGATGTAGGTGGTCGGCCGAATCGCATTGCGATTGTCGTGGACAAGAATGCCGCGAATGTGCCCGTCCGCATTCAGCTCGCGGATGAACACCGTCAGCCCCTTCACCGGGGTGTTAAACGTGCCCTCGCTCAGGATGGCCGTGCCGATATCGGCACGGATACTCATCACCTCTGCCTTCATGGCGCGCTGGCCGGTGGGCATCAGATAGAGCGCGCAGAGATAGGTGAGCGCCATAGCGATCGCCGCGGCCAGCAGTACGGGGATGGCCAGTTGTGTCCGGCTGTAACCGGAGGCAGTCATCACCACGAGCTCGCTTTCGGTATTGAGCCGGTGCAGTCCGTAGAGGGCGCCGCCGAAGAAGGCGATGGGCAGGATGATGACCAGCAGCTGCGGCAGCATCATCACCGTTAGATAGACGAAGGTGGGAGCCGACTGGCCACGGTTGATCACAAGGTCCAGCAGCCGGAGGGACTGCGACAGCCAGATCACCACCGTGAGCAGGAACGTGAACAGGAGCACCGGCTCGATCAGCTGGCGCAGGACATAGCGGGACATTCGCGGCATCATCGGATGGCTCGATCAGGCGGCCGCGCCCAGCGCCCGCGCCCTTTTCTCTCGTAATCGGCTAGACTACCACTTTCTGGCTGCCCTTCGGCAATCCCGAATTCGCCGCATCCGACTGAATCGGCGGGAGTTTTCGGGTCGGCACCTCTGACTGGGAGATGATGGATGGAAATCGGTTTTGCCGCGCCCGCGTGGAATCGCGCGGGTACGATTGCGGTCGCTGCAACGGACGAAGGACTACTCCCCTCCGCGGCGGCGGTGGACAAGGCAACAAGCGGAGCGCTGCGCCGCGCGATGGAGGCAAGCCGGTTCAAGGGCAAGACAGGGCAGGTGCTGGAGCTGCTGGCCCCTTCGGGCGTGCAAGCCTCGCGCGTTTTGCTGGTCGGTGCGGGAGCCGCGAACAAATTCGATGCACGCGCTGCCGAGAGACTGGCTGCGGGGGTCACGGCGCGGCTGCTCACCGGCGGCGAGACGACGCTGACGTTTGCTGTCGATTCCCCCAAGGGCGCGAAAATGAAGCCGGCGGAGCTTGCGGCGCACCTCGCACTGGGCGCACAGCTGCGCAGCTACAGCTTTCACAAGTACCGCACCAAGCAGCTGGACGAATATCAGCCGACGCTCGCGACCGTGACCATCGGCACCGAAGATGCGAGCGGCGCGAAGAAGGCATGGCAGCAGAAGCGCGCCGTAGCGGACGGCATCTTTATCGCGCGCGACCTGGTCAATGAGCCGCCCAATGTGATGTCGCCGCAGGAATTCGCGGCCCGCGCGCAGGCGTTGTCCAAACTCGGC
>DASXGS010000226.1:0-2510 GCA_036488975.1 Rhizomicrobium sp.
TTCCTTGAGAACGGGAGATGAGTCATGTCGGCTGTGGGCGCAGTAGAAAATGTGAGTGCGAAGAACGGCACCTCGACTGCCACGGTTGCCGTGGATCAGCTGCGCTCGTTCGTCGAGCGGGTCGAGCGGCTGGAGGAAGAAAAGGCGGCGCTTGCCGGCGACATCCGCGAAGTTTATTCGGAAGCCAAAGGCTCGGGTTTCGACACGAAGATCATGCGTCAGGTAGTGCGCTTGCGGAAACTCGATCGCGCCGATTTCCAGGAGCGCGAAGCCGTCCTCGACCTCTACATGACGGCGCTGGGAATGCGCTAGCTCGCCTGCCGCTGCTCAGTCTCTTCGCCCGGCATGTGTTGTTCGAGGCCAAGATCCTTCAGCTTGCGGTACAGTGTCGAGCGGCCGATGCCGAGACGGCGCGCCACTTCCGACATGTGCCCTTCATAGCGCGAAATCGCCATGCGGATGATTTCGGTTTCGATCTCCTCCAATTTGCGCATATGGCCGGAAGGATCGGTGGCCTGCATCGCATAGGGCGAAACCGGCACAGGAGCGCGCGGCACCGCGGCGGACGGACTCATCGCATATGGCTGCGGCTCCGCCGACGGCAACGGCCGGCGCACGCGCGCCTGCACGCCCATCGCCGCAGCGATCTGCGGGAAGTCGCACACATCCAGCATCTCTGCATCGCAGAGCACGACGGCCCGGAAGATGGTGTTCTCCAGTTGGCGCACATTGCCAGGCCACGAGAACTTCTCGATGAGGTCGGCGGCTTCCGGCATCAGTCCGGCCACAGGCTTGTTCTCTTCCGCCGCGAAGCGGGCGATGAAATGCCGCGCCAGCGCTGGGATATCTTCGCGACGCTCCCTGAGCGGCGGCACGAAAATAGGGAACACGTTCAGGCGGTAGTACAGATCCTCGCGGAACTGGCCTTCGCGCGTCAACTCCGCGAGATCGCGATTGGTGGCGGAAATGATTCTTACATCGACCTTGGCCGGCCGTTTGGCCCCGACGGCATCGACTTCGCCTTCCTGCAGCGCGCGCAGCAGCTTCACCTGCATGTCGAGCCGCAGTTCGCCGATTTCGTCGAGGAACAGCGTGCCGCCGTCCGCTTCCTGGAATTTGCCGAGATGTTTGTCGGTCGCGCCGGTGAACGAGCCCTTCTCATGACCGAAGAGAATCGACTCGACGAGATTCTCGGGAATTGCGCCGCAATTCACTGTGACGAACGGCCTGCCGGCGCGCTCGGACGAACCCTGGATGGCGCGTGCGATCAGCTCCTTGCCGACGCCGGATTCGCCTTCGACGAGAATGGGGATGTTGGATTGCGCGGCGCGCTGGCCGAGCCGGATCACCTGCTTCATTTCCGAACTGCGCGCGATCAGGTCTTCGAAGGCGAGACGATTCTCGGTCTTCTTTTTGAGCCGCGTCACCTCGCCGGAGAGTGTGCCGATCTTGAGCGCATTGCGGATGGAAACCGATATACGTTCCGGGCTTGCGGGCTTCACGAGAAAGTCGTTGGCTCCTGCACGCATTGCCTCGACAGCGGAATCGATGCCGCCTTTCGCTGTCAGCACGATCACCGGCAAATCGGGATGGTTGGCGCGTACCTTGGAAAGCACCGTCAGCCCATCCATGTCCGGCATAACGAGATCGAGCAGGATGAGTGCGATCTGCTCGCCGCGCGGCCCGTGCACGAGATCGAGTGCGGGCTGCCCGCCTGGTGCAGTCACCACCGTCATGCCGGAGCGCGTGATCGCGGTTTCCAGCAAACGGCGTTGTACAGGATCGTCGTCGACAATGAGGATTGTTTGCGCCATCGGCCGCTTTCCGCTTTGTGCCGATGGTCGCCCCAAAATGGTAAAGGTCACGTTTAAGGTCCCGCTTTGCGACAACGCCCGCAGGTCGCATAGCAGAATCGCGCAGAGCAAGCGGCGAAACGTGCTATCGGTGGTGAATGAGGCGTAAAGATTTCTTCGACCAGGCAATCGCGCCGCATGAATGATCGCGAGGACAGTCTCACTCAACGGCTGACGCGCTTTGCGCGTGTATCGGCGGGATTGACCGGCGTAGCCGCGCGCGGCGCCGCGCGTTCGCTTGGGGGCACCGCATTCTTCAGCGCTGAAAACGCACAGGATCTGACCGCTGTACTCGGGAATCTGCGCGGGCCGGTGATGAAGGTCGCGCAATTTATGGCGACCTTTCCGGGGCTCCTGCCGCCCGATGTCGCCGCGCCATTGCTCAGCCTGCAGAGCAACGCGCCGCCCATGGGTCCGGCTTTCGTGCGCCGCCGCATGCAGGCGGAGCTGGGCGCCAATTGGGAGTGGAGGTTCAGATCGTTCGACCGCAACGCCGCTGCCGCCGCTTCGCTCGGCCAGGTGCATCGCGCGGCGGCAAAGGACGGACGTGCGCTTGCCTGCAAGCTGCAATATCCGAACATGGATGCGGCCGTGCAATCCGATGTACGTCAGCTGAAAGCCGCCTTGCGCATGCAGCGCGGGTTCGATTCCACGATC
>DASXGS010000299.1:0-4650 GCA_036488975.1 Rhizomicrobium sp.
ACGAAAGCGCGCAGCAGCGAAATTGCGGAGATGGCCACGATCGAGCCGATGAGCTTCATCTTAAGGCCGGAGAAATCCAGAGTGCCCATCCACGAAGGCCGGTCCGGACTGCCGACCGCGGCACTGATCTTCGAGACGAAGTTTTCGTAGCCGGAAAAGATCACGATCAGCACCAGATTCCCGGCCAGCGAGAGGTCAATGAGCGTGAGCACGGACAAGATCATGTTTTCGGGATCGAGCCGCAGCACTTCCGGTATGGATGCTGAGAGCTCCCGCACAAATATGACCAAAAGCATCGCCAGCGCGATCACCAGCCCGATGTAAAAAGGTGCAAGCAGCCATCGCGCAGCAAAAAGGAAGCTCTCGAGATACTTCTCCACCCAGTTCCGCGGCGGTATTTCTTTCACGTTGGCCTCAGTCCGTCACCCGCATCTGAATGCCCAAAATTCCGCTCCGATGCAATTGCGCTGTCCGTTCACGGCCGGCGAGCGATCAGTGCGGAGACCTCCGCAATTTCGGTGAAGCGGCCCTCCGGCGAAAGGAGTGCCAACCCGGAGCGCAATTCGCGTTCGAATTCCTCCCTTCGGTCGCCAAGCCGCTGCGGCGCCGATGTCGAAAGGGAATACGCAAGTCCCACAATATCGTCAGGCGTGATCTCGCGTCGCGCGAACACCCCGTAATGCTCGAGCCGGCTGAACGGCGAGTCCAGCAGAATGGACACATGGTTGCGGTATTCCGGTCGCGCCGTATCCAGAACGTGGGGCGATTCTTCGCGTCCGTATTTGTTGCCGAGATCGCGCAACAGCCCGCGCCACCGGTTCTCGACAGTCTTTGGATGCTCATCATCGAAATGCGCTACGGCGCCGTCGTCCGTCATCAGCCGGTCGAGAATGGTTAGCGTTGCCGTGCGTTCCATCCAGTGGAATGAGCGGCCCATTGTCACCAGCCGGAACGGCCCGATACCGGAGGGCATGTCGAACGAGCTGCCTTCGCGGATATCCACATCGACACCCGCCTCCTCCGCCGCTTGCCTGGCCGCCTTCAACATTTCCGGTTCAGGATCGATGGCCATCACCCGCATCCCGTGCGCCGCGAAGGGAATGGCCAGCGTCCCCGGCCCGCAGCCAAGATCGAGCACTGTATCGCCTGCCTCGAGCCCCACCAGATCGATCACCTTCGCGATTAGCGCCTGCGGATAGCCCAGCCGATACTGCGCATAATAGGGGGCTGCGGTGCGGAACCGGCGGCGATCGTAGGTTTCCGGTGACATGGCGGTTATGTTTCGCGCAGGTCCCGTCTATATTGCCGTGGGACCGCCGGGCTGGAAGCAATGGCCACCATCGCGCTTGTTGACGACGACCGCAACATTCTCTCCTCCGTCAGCATGTTGCTGGAGCAGGAGGGCTACCATGTGCGCACGTATTCGGATGGCGCCGCGGCGCTGACCGCACTGACGGCTACACCGCCAGATCTCGCCATTCTCGATGTCAAGATGCCGCGGATGGACGGGCTCGAGCTGCTGCGCCGGGTGCGCCAGACCTCCGACTTGCCCGTCATTTTCCTTACCTCAAAAGACGAAGAAATCGATGAGCTCATGGGCCTGAACGCCGGCGCCGATGACTACATCCGCAAACCGTTCTCCCATCGGCTGCTTCTGGAGCGCGTGAAAGCGGTGCTGCGCCGGAAGGATATTCACAAGGAGACGGGCGGCGCCACCGAACCGAAGCGGGAAGTGATGGTCCGCGGTTCGCTTGTGCTGGACCCGCAGCGGCACGAATGCACCTGGGATGGCAAACCGGTGCGCCTTACCGTCACCGAGTTTCTGATCCTGCAATGCCTGGCGCAACGCCCCGGGTTCGTGAAAAGCCGCGACAATCTGATGGACGCGGCTTATGACGATCAGGTCTATGTGGACGACCGCACCATCGACAGCCACATCAAACGCTTGCGCAAGAAATTCAAAGCGGTGGACGATAATTTCGATGCCATCGAAACGCTGTACGGCGTGGGCTATCGCTATCGCGAGAGCTAGGCACCGATCCGAATGAGTGTGTTGGACGAGTTCGTTTCCCGCAGCGGATGGCGGCCCTTTTCTTTCGCGCGGCCCGTCGACTTGCCCGCCGGCGGCGTGCGCTCGCCGCTAACCCGCCGCATCATCTTCTTCAATGCAGTTGCGCTCATCATCCTGATTGCCGGCGTGATGGCCGTGCAGGCGCACCGTGTCAGTTTGGTGGATGAACGTCTCTCCGGCATTCGCCAACAGGCGCGAATCATCGCTTCCACGCTGGCCGAATTCAGCGCGAACGAAGAGCGGCGAGCAATCAATGTCGACGAAGCCGAGCCGTTGCTGCGTCAGCTGGTTTCGCCCACGCAGCTTCGCGCGCGTCTTTACGGCACCGACGGCAGGCTGGAAATCGACACACGCAATCTGCTCGCGCGCAATATCGTGGAGGTTTCCGCGCTGCCGCCGATCGATTTTTGGAGCCGGGTGCGACAGAAATTGCGGCGCATCTACGATGGCCTAATGGGGGTGCGCCCGTTTGCGCACCTCGCCCCCTATTTCGAGGCGGGGGAAGATGGCCGGGTCTACTCCGAAGTGAACGCCGCACTGAGCGGCAATACCGGCAGCGGCGAACGCGTCGATGAGCACAACCGCCTGGTACTTTCGATTGCGCTTCCCGTGCAGCGTCTGAAGGCCATCTATGGCGTCCTGATGGTGTCCACGGAGGGCGGCGATATCGATGCTATTCTGCGCTCCGAGCGCGCCGCACTGATCGAGGTGTTCCTCGTGGCCTTCGTGGTGATGCTGGTGTCGTCGCTGTACCTGGCCGGCTTCATCGCCGAGCCGATTCGAAGACTGGCCGCCGCTGCGGACCGCGTGCGGCATGGTCGGCTGGGGCGTGACGCAATCCCACCAATGTCAGATCGCCGTGACGAGATCGGCAATCTCGCCTCCAGCCTGTCGGCCATGACCAGAGCGTTGTACGACCGCATCGACGCCATCGAAAGTTTCGCTGCCGATGTCGCGCACGAGCTGAAGAACCCGCTCACCTCACTCGGCGGTGCTGTCGAGATGCTGGGCCGCGCCAAGGACGACGAGGCCCGCGAGAAATGGATCGGTATCGTGCGCAACGATGTGCGGCGAATCGACCGCCTGATTACCGATATCTCCGATGCTTCCCGCCTCGATGCCGAGTTGAGCCGCGAAACAGCGGAGCCGGTGGATCTGAAGCATCTGCTCGCAACCATCGTCGAAATCTACGCAGCAGTCGGTTTGACGCGTGGCATCACACTGCGGTTGGATTTCGCCGCGGAGGGAATGACGGTGATAGGCCGCGATGAGCGGCTTGGCCAAGTGGTACGCAATCTCGTCGACAACGCGGTGTCATTCAGTCCGGACGGTGGCGTGGTCATCCTGAGCGCAAGGCCCGTGGAGGGTCGCGCGCGCGTCACGGTGGAAGACCAAGGCCCAGGCATACCCCCGGAGAGTCTCGAAACCATCTTCAAGCGCTTCTACACGTCGCGACCGAACGAGCACGGATTCGGGAAGAATTCGGGCTTGGGCCTTTCCATAGCCCGGCAGATCGTGGCCGGCATGGGTGGGCAGATCTGGGCGGAAAACGACGATGGCAAAGGCGCGCGCTTCATTGTCGAATTGCCGCTGGCGCAGGGTAAATGATCATCCATGCCAGTTGTGTTTTGCTGGGCCGCGCGGCCGAGACCTTCGACGCGCCACCCGGCGCCGGCATTTTGATTGTAGGGGAAAGCGGCTCCGGCAAGTCCGGTCTGGCCTTGCGTCTGATAGAACGGGGCGCCGTTCTGATATCCGACGATCGAACCGACTTGTTGGCGCAGGAGGGTAATCTCTGGGCGCGGGCGCCGGCGGCGCTCGCCGGGTTGCTTGAAGTGCGCGGGCTCGGGATCATCGAACTGAATCATGCTACCGAAGCGCGCATACAGCTCGCCGTGCAGTTGTGCACGCGCTCCGATGTCGTACGTCTGCCGGAGCCGGCGTGCTACGAAGCACCGGTCGATCTCAACATTCGTCCGGAATGCCGCCCGCCGCTGTTGCGTCTTGCAGCCGAGGAAGCATCGGCGCCGGCAATGGTGCTGGCGGCAGCAGCGGCGCACGCCAAGGCACTTTTTCGCAACCAATGCAACCCCGTTTGAGCCCTTTCATGACACTGCAACCTTGTTATCGTGCAGCGCTTTTCGTTGGGGCGATGGCATGATCGGCATCGTACTTGTCACGCATGGGCGCCTCGCCCAGGAGATCATCGCCGCCATGGAGCACATGGTCGGGCCGCAGCCGCAGCTGCGCGCCATTTCCATCGGCCCGGAGGACGATGTTGAGCGTCGGCAGCGCGAAATCGCCGCGGCGGCCAAATCGGTGGACACGGGGGGCGGCGCCGTTCTGGTCACCGACATGTATGGCGGCACGCCCTGCAATCTCGCGCTCACCTTGCTTCAGCGGGGAAAGATCGAGGTGCTGGCGGGCGCCAATTTGCCCAGTCTCATCAAGCTCGTGGATATTCGTGCCAAGCTGCCACTGGAGCAGGCGGTGAAAGAAGCGATCGATGCAGGCCGCAAGTACATGCGCGCCGGATCCGCCGATCTCGCTTCTGGGTCCTAACCGTGGCGGAAGCGCTC
>DASXGS010000420.1:0-2851 GCA_036488975.1 Rhizomicrobium sp.
GCGTGCAGCGCCGCCCCCTGAAGCTGCTCCGGGGTGAACCCTTTCACCGGATAGCGGAACATGCGGCGTATCGTGCCAGAGCTTGCGGACACGGCTAATCGAGGTACAGGCGGGCGGTGAATTCCAGGATGTCGAGCGCCGCTTCGTGCGCATGTTCTTCCAGCATGAAATGGCCTCCCTCGAAATATTTCGTCGTGCTGTTGCGCGGGTTGTTCGCAGCATAGCACCGGGATTGATCGACCGTGAAAAGCGGGTCGCCCTTGCCCCAGATCACCAAGGTCGGCGGCCGATATTTCCGCAGATAGGCCTGCCAGGCGGCGTAACGCCGGAAGTTCGATGGGTAATCGTAGGTGATCTCGGTGCGCGCGTCCTTGCTGCCCGGCTGATCCATCTGGAATTGATCGATCGTCCAGGCATCCGGCGAAATTCTGGAAGTGTCGTGTGCGCCAAGCGAATAGTAGAGCTTAGTCGCCTTCAGCACATATGACCGGCGCAGCCGCGCCTCGGCTGCCGGATCGCGGCGCTCCCAGAACGGATCGAGCCAGGTCTTCGCCTCATGAACGGCGTGGCAGATCTGGCCGTTCTGTACGACGAGAAAGCTAACCTCGCCCGGGGCGCCGGCGGCCAGGCGAAAGCCGACCGGAACGCCGTAGTCCTGCATCACCAGTCCGAAACGGTGCACGCCCAGCTTCGCCAGCACCTCCCTGACGATCGTCGCGTAATGGTCGAAGGTGTATTTGAAGTGCCGCGGCGGCGGAGCGGAGCTGTAGCCGAACCCGGGGTAGTCGGGCGCGATGACGTGAAAGCGCCGCGCAAGATCCGGGATGACGTCGCGAAACATGTGCGACGAGGAAGGGTTGCCGTGCAGCAGGAGGATGGCAGGCGCCGAGGGCGCGCCGGCTTCGCGCACGAAGACGTCGACATTCTCGATATGCAGGGGCCGGTAGCGAAGAGCTGCGCGCTCCGCTGCACGGGCCGCCGCTTCCGGAAGCGACAGCAACAACGCCACGTACGTTGCGGCGCGAAGTATTCCCGTGCCTGTAAACGACATGAAAGCTCCAGCCGGGTCGCGGTCAACGCCCCGATGCCAATGGTCAGACGATGGTTACGGCGTTCGGATGAAGTCGACCGTTTCGCCCGTCGGACATAATGGGCGTCCTGCCGCCCCGGTCAGCACGTCCGCGTGAGCGAAGCATCCTTTTCCGCACGCCACCTATGACAAACCCGCTCTTGCGTGCTGGCTTCTGCCTCGCAACATTTTTCATGCGGGGATATGGGGCGCGCGCTATTTGCCGTTGCCGGTAGTGTCGCACGGCGCTGCGCGTGACGCTTCGATTTCTCTTGCGAACATTCCCCATTTTTTCGGGACCCGCGCCAAGGAATCTCCGTAAAATCAGCGCTGCTATGTGCGCACGAGCCGTTGCCCGACCTGTCTCGTGCGGCGCACCGAGTGCAGGTCCCCTTTTCTCCGCACCGGCACTCGGGGCATGGTGCGCCGCTTTTGCGAGGGGCGAGAATGTCGGCAGCAGCAAACCCGGTTCGGGAAATCACCCTTCGCGGGCTGGCGTTGGGCATCGCCATCACGCTCGTGTTCACCGCGGCGAATGTGTACCTTGGCCTGAAGGTTGGGCTCACCTTCGCCACATCCATTCCGGCCGCCGTGATCTCAATGGCGGTGCTGTCCGCCTTCCGCGATTCCTCCATCCTCGAGAATAATATCGTGCAGACGGTGGCGTCCGCCGCGGGCACCCTGTCGGCCATCATCTTTGTGCTGCCGGGATTGCTGATCGTCGGCTGGTGGGTGGATTTCCCGTTCTGGACGTCGTTCTGGATCTGCGCATCCGGCGGGATTCTCGGCGTCCTGTTCACCATCCCATTGCGCCGCGCCATGGTGGTGAACACCGATCTTCCGTATCCGGAAGGTGTTGCAGCGGCCGAAGTGCTGGAGGTGGGAGAAGCCGCGCGCACCCAGACTGGCACGGAATCGCGCGAGGGATTGCTGGCGGTGGTCTGGGGCGCGGTTGCATCAGCCGGCTTGGCGATCTTTTCCGGAACGCGGATCGCCGCGGGCGGGTACACCACGTTCTTTCGCGTCGGTGCGACGGCCGTCAGCGGCATCGACATGGGCTACTCGCTGGCACTGGTCGGCGCCGGTTACCTCGTGGGCCTGAGCGTCGGCATGGCGATGCTGTTCGGGCTGCTCATTGCCTGGGCAGCCGCCGTTCCGTATCTGGCGATGCATCCGTTTCCGGTGCCGCACAATCCTTTCACGATCGCGCAGGTCGCCGACTACACGGACTTCATCTGGCGCAAGCAGGTGCGCTTCATCGGCGCCGGCGCGATTGCGGTCGCCTCGGTGTGGACATTGTTGAAGCTGATCGGCCCGGTGGTCAGCGGCGTGGTTTCAACGCTCTCCGCGCATCAGGCGAAGAAGAGCGGCGCAGGCGAGGGCACTGATACCGATCTTTCGCCGGCGTGGATCGGCGCCATCACGGTGGCCTGTCTCGTGGTGATCGGCTGGCTGCTGTATCGGTTTCTTCAGGCCACCCCTCTCGCCGGCAACACCACGGCGCTGATCGTCACGGCAATCCCCTTCATCTTCATCGGCGGATTCCTGATCGCCGCCATCTGCGGCTACATGGCCGGGCTGATCGGCGCGTCGAACTCGCCGATCTCGGGTGTCGGTATTTTGGCAATCCTGTTCTGCTCGATCGTGTTCGTGGCCGTGGTGCATCCAGCTGCCGACGCGCAGAAGGCGCTGGTCGCCTACGCGCTGTTCGCCACCGCCATCGTGTTCGCCATCGCCACCATCTCCAACAACAATTTGCAGGATCTGAAGACCGGCCAATTG
>DASXGS010000437.1:0-6582 GCA_036488975.1 Rhizomicrobium sp.
ATATTCCTTTGCCGCATCCCTCGTGGCGCAACAGTGGATGGTTGAAGAAGAATACATGGTTTGCAGAAGAGCTCCTGCCCTACTTGCGGCGGCGCGTGCGGCGGCTGCTTTCGTCCTGATCGCCGTTGCCGCCTGCGCGCCGATGTTGGCGCCGCCAAGGATGCAAACCGCAGCGCCAGTTATCGTGCAGGATGCATTCATCACCCGCGACGGCCTAAGGCTGCCGCTCCGGCATTGGGAGGCGGTGCATCCGCGCGCCATTATCGTCGCGTTGCACGGCATGAGCGACTATTCCGAAGCGTTCGATCTGCCCGCCCCGTGGTGGGCTGCGCACGGCATCACCACCTTCGCCTACGACCAGCGCGGCTTCGGCGCCGGGCCCAATCCGGGCCTGTGGGCCGGCGGCGAACTGATGCGGCAGGACCTGTCGGACTTTGTGGAAACTGTGCGCGCGAAATACCCCAGCGTGCCGGTGTACGCGCTGGGGGAAAGCATGGGCGGCGCGGTGGTGCTGAGCGCGCTCGCCAGCGAACATCCGCCCCGGGTCGATGGTGCCATTCTGGCGGCCCCCGCCGTGTGGTCGCGCGCGGATATGCCGGCGGCCTATCGCGCCGCGCTGTGGCTCGCCGGCAATCTCGTGCCGTGGATGAATGTCTCCGGCGAAGGCCTGCACATCGTTGCCTGCAACAACCTCGAGGTGCTGAGGAAACTCTCGCGCGATCCGCTGTATCAGCACTCCGCTCGCGCCGATCAGGTTTATGGGCTGGTGAACCTGATGGATGAAGCGCGCCACGCGCCCGAGCATTTGTCCTCGCGCACGCCCATTCTGCTCGTTTATGGCGGCCGGGATCAGGTAATCCCCAGGCCGCCCACGCAAGCGGTAATCCGTGCGCTTGGTCATCGCGCCGATGTCCGCTTCTATCCGCACGACTACCACATGCTTCTGCGCGATCTCGACGGCGAGAAAATCTGGGCGGATATCGCCCGCTGGATCGATAACGGCGCGGGTAGCCCAACCCCGCACTCGGCCGGCGTGCCCGGGCGGGAAAAGCGGCCCGGCTGATTACAAAGGACCTTCGCAACGGTTCCCCTTACTGAACGTTTCCGTTCTGTAGCAAGGAGGACCAGATGGGCGACAAAACTTCTGCAGAGAAAAACAAGCGCGATCTGCGCGATGCTCCCGCCACCAGCCTGCGGGACACCGACACCGAATCGCCGATCGAAAACCCCGAACGCGCCGAGGGCGGTGGCCCGCACACCGTCAAGCCCGGCGTCGGCGCCCAGGCGCCCGGCCAAACGACCCGCCAGTAGACACTTCACCACAAGAACGAAGGTCGGTGTTACGTTCATCTGCGCGGCGAATATCCGCGTTCACGTCATGACGCACCTCGTGACGGCAGAGCGGGCGCCCGCAAAGGCTTCTGGTACAGGGTGAATCATGGATATTCCGCTTGAAATCGTCTTCCACAATATTAAGCCCTCCGACGAGATCGACGGGCTCATCCGCGAACACGTTGCGCGACTGGAAAAGCTCTACCCGCACCTGATCGGCTGCCGCGTCTCGGTGGAGATGCTGCACAAGCAGCATCGCACCGGAAACGTGCCGGAAGTTCACGTCGCCATTCGCGTGCCGGGCAAGGAAATCGCCATCAGTCGCGAGCCACAGAAAGCGAAGCAGCGTCACGCGTCGCCCAATGTGCACACGTCGATCAAGGATGCTTTCCGTGCTGCAGAAAAGCGGCTGAAGGATTTCAAGCGTGTGCAGCGTGGCGACGTAAAAATGAAAGAAGCACCGCTGCAGGCCCACATTGCCGCTCTCGAAGCCGAGAAGAACTTTGGTTTTATAGCGACGGGAAACGGTGGGGATCTCTACTTTCACCGTAACAGCGTGGCGGACGATGGTTTCGACAGCCTGCGTGTTGGCGATGCTGTGCAATACACGGTGGTGCAGGGCGACAAGGGCCCCAGCGCCGGCCGCGTATGGCGCACCGCCGAAGCCAACGTCACTCAGCGTGCGCGGCAGCTGAACGGTGTGGAAGCCGGCAAGAGCTAGTCGGACGAAATTCTGCGGCGCATCGATGCGATACGTGTTCTGGGCAGCGCAACAGCGCCAGCCTGGAAGATTCATTGGACTTGGGTCCAATTGCCGGTTGTGCACGCATCGCGGAGCATCCAGCCGAAGCTTCGAATAGCTGCTGTTGTGCTGAAATCTGCACAAGGGCCGCATAGCGAGAGCGGGAGGGACGCGATCTGCGAGGAATCAAACCGGTGAACGAACCCGGTCGCAGATGAATGCCTGTCGTAAGTTTATGGGCATGCCGCAAATCAACCCGAAGCCGCTCCGCCGAAGCTTAGGCGATAGGAGCGATGTGCGATGGACGCAACGGCTGGGAAATTCGGTGTCGGCGGGCATGCAAAAACGCCAGACAGCCACGATAAAGCGCGAGTCGGAGTGCCCCGAATCTCTAAGCGGGCTCTCATCCTGATTTTGGCTGCCGTCATCGGAGCCGGCGCCGTTGCTGCATGGTACATATTCTCGACGCCTCCTCTTCCGCCAGGTTTTGCCAGCGGCAATGGGCGGCTGGAGGCCACCGAATACTTCATTTCGACCAAATATCCCGGCCGCATCAAGGAAGTGCTGTTCAACGAAGGCGACACTGTGGAGGCGGGGCAGGTCGTCGCCCGCATGGACACCTCGGCTCTCGATGCGCAGTTGCGCGAGGCGGAAGCGCAAATCAGGACTGCGATCGAAAACCGGAAAGTTGCGCAGGCGCAGGTCGACGTCAAACAGGCCGACTACAACTATGCAGCCAAGCAGTACAGCCGGTCCCGAGGTTTGGTGGGACGCGGCGCGGTCAGCGGCCAGGAAGCGGAAATCGATCTTGCCAAGTCGCTGTCGTCGCGCGCGGAACTTGCCAGCGCAAAAGTACAGACCGTTCAGGTCGAGTCGAACATCGATGCCGCGAAAGCGGCAGCTGACAAGCTGCGGGCGGAAATCCACGACGCCGTTCTCGTGTCTCCGATCCGCGCCCGGGTCGAAACCCGCCTTTCGGAAGCCGGTGAAGTTCTCCCGGCCGGAGGTCGCGTGTTCTCGATCAACGACCTCAGCGATGTGTATATGTATGTCTATCTTCCCGAGAGCGTGACCGGAAAGGTGGCGCTTGGCTCGGAAGCACGCATCGTGCTGGATGCCGCTCCCCAGTATCCGATCCGCACATTTGTCTCCTTTGTTTCGCCGACCGCGCAGTTTACGCCCAAGACCGTCGAAACCGAGGAAGAGCGCCACAACCTCACATTCCGCGTGAAGCTGCAGGTGGACAAGGCGCGGCTCCGGAACTGGGAGTCGCTGGTAAAAGTCGGGTTGCCGGGAATGGGATATGTCCGCTGGGATACATCGGCGGAATGGCCAAAGAATCTGCAACCCAAGGCGGCTCCGCGCAATCTCTGGAAGCCCACCGGATCGGTCGTTGCTCAGGCGCGCAGATAATGGTTGACGACGGACCGGAGTGGGTCGTGCGCGTCGAGGGCGTATCGCAACGCTACGGCAAGGCGATAGCGCTTGACGACATCAGCCTCGATGTTCCGGCGAACCGGATGATCGGCCTGATCGGCCCGGATGGTGTCGGCAAATCGACGCTGCTCGGCATGATCGCCGGGGTGCGAAAGATACAGACGGGCACCGTCGAGGTTCTCGGAGGCAATATTGGCGATCCGCGCTTTCGCAATTCCGTGTCATCGCGCATTGCCTATCTGCCGCAAGGTCTCGGCAAGAATCTGTATCCGACACTCTCGATTTTCGAGAACGTCGATTTCTTCGGCAGGCTGTTCGGCCAATCACGCGAAGAACGCGAGTGGCGCATCGACGATCTGCTGAAGAGCACCGATCTCGCGCCCTTCCGGGAACGGCCTGCGGGAAAGCTATCCGGTGGGATGAAGCAAAAGCTCGGGCTTTGCTGCTCGCTGATTCACGATCCGGATCTGCTGATCCTGGATGAACCGACAACCGGCGTCGATCCACTGGCGCGCCGGCAATTCTGGGAGCTCATCGAGCGTATTCGCCGCCGCCGTCCCACCATGAGCGTGATGGTCGCCACCGCCTACATGGACGAGGCGGAACGGTTCGACTGGCTCGTCGCCATGAACGCGGGGAAGGTGATGGGCACCGGAACGCCGCAAGAGGTTCGCGAGCGCGCAGACGAGACTACTTTGGAACGTGCGTTCATAAAAATGCTGCCGGAAGAAGCGCGCCGCGGCCACAAGGAACCCGTTATCACGCCGTTCCAACCGAGCGGCGGTCCACCGGTCATCGAGGCAAACGGACTGACGCAGCGCTTCGGTTCTTTCACTGCCGTCGATCACGTAAATTTCCGAATCGAGCGCGGCGAGATTTTCGGGTTCCTCGGCTCGAACGGCTGCGGCAAGACCACCACGATGAAAATGTTGACGGGCCTGCTGCCGCCGACGGACGGCACGGCGCTACTCAATGGCGAAGCCGTGGACGGCGGCGATGTTGAATCCCGGCGGCATGTCGGGTTCATGACGCAGGCATTCTCGCTCTACACCGAACTCACGGTGCGCCAGAATTTGATGCTTCACGCGCATCTGTTCGATCTGTCGTCCGAGGCGGGACGGGCACGCGTCGACGAACTGCTGGAAGACTTCAATCTGTTTTCCGTGGCGGACACGCTCGCCGAAAGCCTTCCACTTGGGATACGCCAGCGGCTTTCGCTCGCCGTTGCCGTGCTCCACGAGCCCGAAGTGCTGATCCTCGACGAACCGACATCCGGCGTCGATCCCGTGGCCCGCGACGGCTTCTGGGAATTGCTCATCCGACTTTCGCGCGACAAGGGCGTCACGATCTTTCTGTCGACGCACTTCATGAACGAGGCGGAACGCTGCGACCGGATGTCGATGATGCATCAAGGCCGCGTTCTTGCCCAAGGGCCACCTGCCGAACTGGTGGCGCAGCGGAAAGCCGCCAGCCTCGAGGAGGCCTTCATCGGTTTCCTGGAGGACGCCGCTGGAAACAAATCGGCTTCTTCCGATCCGGGCGAAGACGCACAGGAAGCGCCGGCGCCGGCTGAAGCGGCCCACGCGAAGGTCAGGGAGGGAAGGTTCAGCCTCAACCGCGTGTGGGCGTTTGCGCGGCGGGAGGCCATCGAGCTCAGCCACGACCGGGTGAGGCTCGCCTTTGCCGTTCTCGGGCCGCTGTTGCTGATGATCGTGTTCGGTTACGGCATCTCGCTTGATATCAATCACGTCACGTATTCGGTGTTGGACTTCGACGGCACGGCCGCGAGCCGCCAGTATGCCGACACGTTCCGTGGTTCACTCTACTTCGACGAAAAGAAGCCAATTCCGAATTACGAGGAGCTCGACCGGCGATTGCGAAATGGCGAGCTTCGCTTTGGGCTGGAGATCCCCTCCGGCTTCCAGCGCGATCTCTACGCAAAACGCCAGCCGACCGTGCTCGCCTATGTCGATGCGGCGGTACCCTTCCGCGCAGAAACCGTTCGCGACTATGTCGAGAACGCGACCGACCAATTCGAAACGCAGTTCCGCAAGGATAACGGCATTGCAGCGGCCGGCCAGCCAATAATCGCCGACACCCGCGCCCTCTACAACCAGTCGTTCGACAGCGTCTACGCGATGGTGCCCGGGGACGTGATGCTGCTGTTGATCCTGATCCCGAGCATGCTGACTGCGCTCGCCGTCGTGCGGGAAAAAGAGCTCGGCTCTATCGCCAATTTTTATGCGGCGCCGGCTACCAAAGGAGAATTTCTTCTCGGAAAGCAGCTTCCGTATGTGGCCGTTTCGCTGATCCAGTTCGCCACGCTGGTTTTGCTTGCAGTGCTTCTCTTCCATGTTCCGGTGAAGGGCAGCATTGCGACGCTTGCCCTGGGCGGGGTAATATATGTGTTGGCGAGCACCGGATTCGGGCTTTTGATTTCGGTGTTCGCGGCCACACAGACTGCGGCGATCTTTGCGGCCGCCATCATCACCATCCTCCCCGCTGTCCAATTTTCAGGGATGTTCGTGCCGGTGTCTTCGCTGACCGGCGTGGCCGCGTTGGCAGGCAAGATCTTCCCAAGCACCTATTTTCAATCGATCAGCATCGGCACCTTTACCAAGGCACTGGGCCTCGCGACCTTATGGCCGAACATCGTCGCGCTGGCGGTGATCGCCACGATCTATTTCACCATCTCCGTCGTGCTGCTGCCCAAACAGGAGGCCTGAGGCCATGGAACGTGCGCAGCACATCTTTCGGCTGGGGATCAAGGAGCTGATCAGCCTTTCCCAGGACGCCGTACTCATCGTCCTGATTCTCTACAGCTTCACCTTCGCGGTCTATACGCCTGCAAAAAGCGCGGTCATGGACGTCGTCAATGCCTCCATCGCGATCGTAAATGAAGACGATTCCGAAGCGTCGCGGAGCATCCGCCAGGCCATGCTGCCGCCGCTGTTCCTTCCTGCTGCGGAAATTCGATTCGGCGAAATCAATCGCGCCATGGATACCGCGAAATACACCTTCGTCGTCGATGTGCCGCCCAAGTTTCAGCGGGATCTGGCCAACAACTCCAA
>DASXGS010000097.1:0-1519 GCA_036488975.1 Rhizomicrobium sp.
TACTTCTCCAACACCGCACCGATCGATGCGTATCGCGGCGCGGGGCGCCCGGAAGCCGCGTATCTGATGGAGCGGCTGATGGATGTGGCCGCACTCAAGACCGGCATAGAGCGGGCGGAGTTGCGCCGGCGCAACCTGCCCGGGCCGGACGAGCTGCCATACCAGAACTGGTTCGGTATCCAATACGATTCCGGCGATTACCCGCGCATGCTCGACACCGCGCTGAAGCGCGCCGATGTCACGGGCTTTGCAGAGCGCAGAGCGCAATCAAAAGCGCGCGGCAAGCGCCGCGGCCTCGGCATTGCCTATTACGTTGAGATCACCTTTGCGGTTGGCAGCGAGCCGGCGCGCGTGAAGTTCACCGACAATGGCGGTGTCGAGCTCTATGTCGGCACGCAATCCACCGGACAGGGCCACGAAACCGCGTTTGCGCAGCTGGTCGCAGAGAAATTGGGTGTGCCGTTCGAGTCCATTATCGTGAAGCAGGGCGACACGGATTGGGTGAATGGCGGCGGCACCGGCGGCTCGCGCTCGCTCAACATGGCGGGTGGCGCGCTCGACGTTGCCTCTGATGAAGTGATCCGCAAAGGCAAGGCGGCCGCAGGTCAGGTGCTGCAAGCCGGCGGAAAAGAGGTTGGCTTCGAGGTGGTCGAAGGAATCGGCCGTTTCCAGGTTGCCGAAACCGAGCGCACCATCGGCCTTGGCGAGCTTGCCGTCACCTTGAAGCGCGAGAACATTCCGGGTTTCGAGCAGGGCCTGGACAGCGACGGCACGCACATCGGGCAGGCGCCGACTTATCCCAACGGCTGCCACATCTGCGAAGTCGAAGTGGACGAGGACACCGGCAAGGTCGACCTCGTCTCCTACAGGGTGCTGGACGATTTCGGCCGCGTGATAAACCCGATGCTGGTTGCAGGGCAGGTGCACGGCGGCGTGGTCCAGGGCATCGGCCAGGCGCTGCTCGAGGACGTCGTGTACGACGCAGAATCCGGCCAGCTGCTCACCGCCAGCTTCAGCGATTACGGCATGCCGCGTGCCTACGACATTCCCGACATCGACTTCGCCTACGAGGAAATCCGCTGCAAGACGAATGCCTTGGGCGCGAAGGGCTGCGGCGAAGCCGGAACGGTCGGCGCCATGCCCGCGGTGATGAGCGCGGTTGCCGATGCGCTCGGGGTCGAGCACATCGACATGCCGGCAACGCCGGAGCGCGTCTGGCGCGCGCTGAACGCGAAAGCCGCCTAGGGACTTGCCGGCTGTTGTGCGGGCGCTGTGATTTGCGTCGGCGCTGCTGATGCCGGTGCAGTCTGGGAAGCGGCCTGCGCTGAAGATGGGGGCGCTGTTGTGGCAGCTTGCGCGGCCGGCGTTGAAGGCGCAACGGCGGCGAGCCGGTAATCCGAGATCGCTTTCGTCAGCACGTCCTTCTCTTCGCAGCTGTCGGGGCAAAGCCGCGTGAGCTCGGCCAGCTGCGCGTTCGCATTCGCCAGCTGGTTCATCTTCAGATACAGCTCGCCCAAAT
>DASXGS010000107.1:0-4077 GCA_036488975.1 Rhizomicrobium sp.
AAGCGACGAAGAAAAGGCCGCGCGTCTGAGGCAGTTGCAGCTTGAGCAATCGCAGAACAGTTCCATCAGCTATCTGCGCCAGCGCAACGACGATCTGGAGAACACGGTGCGGCGCCTGACCGGACAGATCGAACAGCTCGATCACCGGGTCGCTGAACAGAACGCGCGTATTGAGCGGATGCAGAAGGATTTCGACTACCGCCTCTGCACGCTGGCCGCCCAGCAACTCGGCAATGCTGGTGGTGGCGATGAAGCCAGTGCCTTGCCGTGCAATCAGCCAGCACCGGCTGGGCCGCCCACAGCGGCCTCCGCGCCGATGCCGCCCGCGCCGGGCGGGCCCAGAGCCAGCAACGAGCCGATCCATCTCGGGCCGCCACCCGGCACGCTCGGATCGCTGCCGGCCAATACCTTGGACGGTCCGCCAACCGGGGCAACCGCCGCGAGCGCCACCCGTCCAAAATTCGATTCCGCCATGAAGCTTCTGGCCAAAGCGCAATATGATGAAGCGCGCAGCGCTTTCCGCAGCTTCGCCGATACCTACCCAAAGGACGATCTGGCTCCGCAGGCGCTATACTGGATCGGCGACATCGCTCTGGTGCAGAAGGATTATCCAGGCGCCGCGCGCGCCTTCGCCGAACAGATCAAGAAATATCCGGACAGCACGCGCGCCCCGGATAGCATGCTGAAGCTCGGGCAGTCGCTTATCGCGATGGGCCAGAAGCAGGAAGGCTGTACCGCCCTTGCCGCCCTCCCCACGAAATACCCGGCCGCCACCAAGACCGTCCTCGCCCGCGCCGCGGCGGACCGCAAAACCTCGCACTGCCTCTAAGCCGGCCCAGGGTGCGGCAAAGCCGGAAAGAACTGCAAAGCCGGCTCGGCCGGTAGTCGCGCCAGCGGCCGAACCTCTCGACAGCCGGCTTGCCGCCGCCATGGCGGCAATTGCTGCGCCCTGGCCGGCAGCCGTGGGCGTGTCCGGTGGTGGGGATTCGGTCGCTCTCATGCTTTTGCTTGCCAGTTGGGCCAAGGCGGACGGCAAGCCCGGGCCGACGGTGCTCACGGTTGATCATGGCCTGCGGCCCGAATCCCATAAAGAGGCGCAGGCGGTCCAAAAGCTGGCCGCCTCGGCGAGCCTGAAGGCGCACATTCTTGAATGGAAAGGCGCCAAGCCCTCGGCGGATGTGGAGGCGGGGGCGCGCGCAGTTCGGTACACCCTCATGGGCCGCTGGTGCGCGGAAAACCGGATGTCGGCGCTCTATGTGGCCCACACACAGGAGGACCAGGCCGAAACCTTCCTGCTGCGGCTGGCCCGCGGCAGCGGGGTGGACGGGCTCGCCGGAATGCAGCCGGTTTCGCCGCTCCCGGTGCCGGAATTCCGTGACATAGTGCTGGTGCGGCCACTGCTCGGCTTCACCCGGGAAGAACTTCGCAGCTTTCTGAAGGACCGAAAGGTGGCGTGGTCGGACGACCCCACGAATGCCGATACACGCTTTGCCCGCGCCCGGGTCCGGGCCGCATGGCCGGAGTTGATCGAACTGGGTCTCACGCCTCCGCGCATTGCCGATGCCGCCGAGCATCTCGCCAGGGCCCGTGCGGCGTTGGAAGGACTCACGGACGATTTCCTTCGTCGCGGCGTGCGTTTTGGCGAAGACTCAGCCGCTCTCGATCTTCTGCGGCTCAAGATGGTGCCGCGTGAGGTGGGCTTGCGGGCGCTCGCAAAGGCCCTGTCGCAGGTGTCCGGCGAAGAATATCGGCCGCGGTTTGACAGTCTCGAGCGCCTGTTCGACAGCATCGTGCGCGGCACATTGGGGGGGGGTGCCACCCTTCATGGTTGTATTGTTGCACCAGCACGCACGGGCGCGCAGGTGTTCGGGACCGCCACAATCACAATAACGCCAGAATCGTCGCGGAATGTGGGGGAACCGGCAGCACCCGCCCCGCGTAAAAGCGAAAAGGGCCGCACCCGGCATTAGCTTGAGCACGGCCCGGCACGGAAGTCGCATTGCCGGGAGCGGTGAAATTTCTTAACGTTTTGCTGTCTGGCAAGGCGTTAAGAGTGTTCCTATGTAACGGGAGCGGCTTGGCGCGTGGTCGAAGCCGCATGAAAGGCGCCTCGTGAACAACCTCCGTAACCTTGCCCTCTGGATCATCATCGCACTGCTGCTGGTCGCCCTGTTCAATATGTTTCAGGGTACGGGGACGCACCAGAACACCAGTCAGATCAGCTACACCCAGTTCAACCAGCAGGTAACAAATGGGCTGGTGAAGAAGGTCACGATTCAGGGTGACCAGATCATGGGCGAAACCTCCAGCGGCCAGCAGTTCACGACCGTTGCGCCCCCCAACGATTCCCAGCTGACCCCGAAGCTGCTCGAAAAGAACGTGGACGTGAACGTGAAGCCGTCTGGCGACGACTCGTTCAACCTCATGAGCATCTTCATCAACTGGTTCCCGATGCTGCTGCTGATTGCGGTGTGGGTGTTCTTCCTGCGCCAGATGCAGGCGGGCGGCGGCAAGGCGATGGGCTTCGGCAAATCCCGCGCGAAGCTGCTGACCGAGCGGCAGGGCCGCGTCACGTTCGAGGATGTTGCGGGCGTCGACGAAGCCAAGGAAGAACTGAAGGAAATTGTCGACTTCCTGAAGGACCCGCAGAAATTCCAGCGGCTTGGCGGCCGTATTCCGAAGGGCGTGCTGCTGGTCGGTCCGCCCGGCACCGGCAAGACGCTGCTTGCCCGCTCGATTGCCGGCGAGGCGAATGTGCCGTTCTTCACCATTTCGGGCTCGGACTTCGTCGAGATGTTCGTGGGCGTTGGCGCATCCCGCGTGCGCGACATGTTCGAGCAGGCGAAGAAGAACGCGCCCTGCATCGTGTTCATCGATGAAATCGACGCGGTCGGCCGTCACCGCGGCGCCGGCCTTGGCGGTGGCAATGACGAGCGCGAGCAGACGTTGAACCAGTTGCTCGTCGAGATGGACGGCTTCGAAACTAACGAAGGCGTGATCCTGATCGCCGCCACCAACCGTCCCGACGTGCTCGATCCCGCGCTGCTGCGCCCCGGCCGTTTCGACCGTCACGTGGTGGTGCCTAATCCCGATCTCGGGGGGCGCGAGAAGATCCTGCGCGTGCACATGCGCAAGGTGCCGCTGGCGCCGGATGTCGAGCCGCGCATCATCGCGCGCGGCACCCCGGGCTTCTCCGGTGCCGATCTCGCCAATCTGGTGAACGAAGGCGCGTTGCTGGCCGCACGCCGCGGCAAGCGCGTCGTCACCATGATCGAGCTGGAGGACGCGAAAGACAAAGTGATGATGGGTGCTGAGCGCCGCTCACTCGCCATGACCGACGAGGAGAAGAAGCTCACCGCCTATCATGAAGGCGGACATGCACTCGTGGCGCTGCACGTGGAAGGCTCCGATCCCATCCACAAGGCGACCATCATTCCGCGCGGTCGCGCGCTGGGCCTGGTGATGCGTTTGCCGGAGCGGGATCAGCTCTCGATCACACGTCAGAAGATGATGGCCGATCTGTGCGTCGCGTTCGGTGGCCGTATCGCGGAAGAGCTGATCTTCGGCCATGACAAGGTCACCACCGGCGCCATGAGCGACATCGAGCAGGCGACCCGCATGGTGCGTGCCATGGTCACGCGGTTCGGCATGTCCGACGAGTTGGGGCCGATCGCTTACGGCGAGAATCAGGAGGAAGTGTTCCTGGGCCACAGTGTTTCGCGCCAGCAGAATATATCGGAAGAGACAGCGAAGAAGATCGACTCGGAAATCCGCCGCATCGTCGATACGACTTACAACAAGGCGAAGGACATCCTGACAAAGCATCTTCAGGATCTTCACACGTTGGCGCGCGGTCTGCTGGAATACGAGACGCTGACGGGCGATGAGATCGTGGCGCTCATCAAGGGCATTCCGCCGGTGCGCACGCCGTACGAAGAACCGGAAGCACCGCGGACTCCGCCTTCGAGCGTGCCCGTTGCCGGCCGGCCCCGCGGCCCCGCCATCCCGGTTACGCCGGAACCGCAACCGGGACACTGAGCGCGGCGATCGGATAAGAATGAGGGAGGCTGCGGCCTC
>DASXGS010000152.1:0-3462 GCA_036488975.1 Rhizomicrobium sp.
GTGGAGGTGAAGAACGGCAACAAGGACTTCACGCAAGCCCAGCTCGCGGAGATGGATCGCAACGGACGCCTTGCCGTTCCACTCGCGCCGCTCGTCAACTGGGGCGGGGACAAAGACAACAAGCTGACGCGCCCGCTGATGGACAAGATGGCCGGCATCGATCGCCATGCCAGCCTGCCAAAGTTTGCATCGCAGACCTTCATGCGTGCGGATAAGAGAAATCCAATCGCGCCGAACAAGAACGCGCCGGCTTTCGGCAAGCGCCGATGCGCGCTCTACGCCACCTGTTTCGTCAACTACAACAAGCCGGACACTGGAATGGCGGCACGCGCGGTGCTCAATCATCTCGGTGTGGAAACGCGCGCCGCCTATCCGGGCTGCTGTGGGATGCCGTTTCTCGAGCAGGCGGAAATTGCGCGCGTGGCTGATCAAGCGGCGAAGGTTTCGAAGGAACTGGTGAAGCTGATCGACGAAGGCTACGACATCGTCACGCTTACCGCCTCCTGCGGGCTGATGCTGAAGTTCGAGTGGGCGCTGATCGTGCCCGACAACGACGATGTAAAGCGGCTCTCCAAGACAGTCTTCGACATCGATGAATACGTGGTCGATATCGCGCGAAAGAACGGTTTGCCGGATGGCATGCAGCCGCTGCCGGAAGGCGTGACGGTGCACATTCCCTGTCACGCGCGGGCGCAGAACATGGGCCCGAAGGCGGCAGAGATGTTGCGCCTCATTCCGGATACGCCGGTGGACGTGATTGAGCGCTGCTCCGGCCACGGCGGCACGTTCGGCGTGGTCACGAAGACGCACAAGATCGCCGAGAAGGTCGGACGTCCAGTGTTCCGCACCGCGCTGCAACAGGCGCGCGGGCATATCGTCTCGGATTGCCCGCTTGCTGCGCAACACATCGTGCAGAACGTGTGCGAACTGGCGGCGAAGGATGGCAAGGATTTTCCGGTCAAGGAACCGGAACATCCGATCCAGATATTCGCCCGCGCGTTTGGACTAGTGGAGGCCTGACATGCCCGCCTTGGAACGCAAGATCACCCCGGCCGACATCCTGGCGTGGGAGAAATATGCCGCTGAGCGCAGTGAATTCCGCAAAAACATCGTGGCGCTCAAGAAGAACCGGCGGGTGGAAGTCGGGCCGTTCGTCACCTTCTACTTCGAGAATTACGATACGATGTGGTTGCAGGTGCAGGAGATGCTGCACATCGAGAAAGGCGGCGAGGCGCAGCTACCTGATGAACTTTCGGCATACAATCCCCTCATCCCGCAGGGCCGCGAGCTGATCGCCACGTTGATGATCGAGATCGACGACCCGAAGCGCCGCGACCGTGAACTCTATCGGCTCGCCGGCATCGAGGAGTCCACGTTCATCGCGCTGAACCAGGAGCGCATTCCCGGCATCCCCACGGAATACGACGAACGCACGACCCCCGACGGCAAGACGTCCTCGGTGCACTGGGTGAGGTTCAAATTCATTCCCGAGCAGCTCGAGAAATTCAAAATGCCGACGGTCGAAGCAGTCCTTGGCACGGCGCACCCTGCCTACAGCCACATGGCCGTGCTGATGCCCGAAACGCGCACCGAATTGGCAAAGGATTTCGCCTAAGACTCAGCCTTGCCTACCGGTTAGTCGATGGACTCAGTGCGTCGACTGCGGAGACATAGTCGCGGGCAGACCCCGAACGGTCCATATCGAATAGCCCGCTTGCGCGATCCCCAGCATTGCGATGATGCAGAGTGCATGCAGCCAGCGCCGGCGGCTCCAGATCAGCACGAGGAGTGCCACCGTGAGCAACAATGTCTCGCCCCAGAATCGTAAGCTGGCAGCGTCGAACGCCAGCCGCTGCAATGGCCGCTCGATGACATTGATGGCGGTGCTGGCGATAAGACCCAGGAACATCGCACCCCAGATGTAACCGCGCTCATGGAAATAGAAGAGGTCGAGATCGAGGCCTTCGGGCGGTACTTCATCGGGCAATACCGCGGCGGCGGCAAGGAACGCCAGCAGCGGCTCGCTCATATTGAAGAGGAGCCCGTAGAAGCTGAGCCGGGTGAACGCGGTGAACCGCCAGATTTCGAAGAACTCCGTCATCAGGCTGAGATAGATGAAGGCACTCGCCAGCAGTGGCAGTGCGTGCCATTTCACCCGCTCCCGCGCGCGGACCAAACGATGCAGGCTGGTCACCAGATCCGCCACCGCCAGCGCCACCACGATCGTGACGAATGCACTCAGATATCCAAATAGAACGCCAGACCCGACCATTGCCAATGTCGCCGCGAATCGCAGCGGAATTTGGCGCACCGATGCCAATCGCTGCATGGGGCAATCCGTTGCTGTGCAACATTGATTTTTGCTTCAGCATGACCTTGAAACAGCGGCCCTGCGGCCGCCTGAGATCCACCGCTAGCGCAGCGCCATTGCCGTGGCCGCCTCCAGTTCGGCGATGGCTTGCGCGGCAGACTCCACTTTGATCGTGTGCATGCCCAGCGCGCGGGCGGGCTTCAGGTTCACGCCGAGGTCGTCGAGATAGATGCACGCCGAGGGCTGCACGCCGAGCACCGTGCACATCATCTCATAGATGCGCGGATCTGGCTTGCGGATGCCCACCTTCGAGGATTCGATGACGTGGTCGAACAGCGCCATGATCTCGTGCCTGTAAAATGTGTCCCGCGAAGCCTTGGGCCCTAACGCCGGTGCGTTCTGCTCCTCCGCCTGCTCGGCTTCCGCCTGCATCGATTCCGCCTCTGATTCTCGTGACGTCGCCTGCATCGACGGCACGTTGTTGGTGATGCAGCCGGTTTTGTAGCGTTGCTTGATGCGGCGCAGCGCCTCGTGCATCTCCGGGCGGAAGTCGCCCGCCAGCAGCGCGATGACATCCTTGCCGGGGACGTAATGGCCGAGCGCCAGCGCCTCATCGGCGAAGGCCTTGTCGAATTCATCGATGGTGAGCTCGGCGCGCTCGAACCGCGCCCAGGCGTTGGTGAGGTGATTGCGCCCGTTGATCTGGCGAAGGAGATTTTCCGGCAGACCGTTCTCGCGCTCGTAGCGGGCAAACGCTTCGAAAGGCGAACTCGTGAACACCCCGCCGAAATCCCAGATCACTGCTTGGTACATTTTTCTCCGCCCGCGCTTGCGCAGAGAAGAAAGGCAGGCGCTAATCGCGTCAAGGGTAAGGCGGTATGAACATTCCTCCATTTCCAAAGGCGCGACATGAGGCGGGTGTTGCCGATTTCGGCAATGGATGCTTTGCCTATCTGCAGCCGGATGGTGGCTGGGGCCTCTCCAACGCCGGGCTGGTGACGAGCGACGGCCAAGCGCTGCTGATCGACACGCTGTTCGATCTGCCGCACACGCGCGAAATGCTGGACGCCTTCGGCCGCGCGGCGAGCGCGAAGATCGGCACCGTATTCAACACCCACCAGAACGGCGATCATTGGTTCGGCAACGAGCTG
>DASXGS010000247.1:0-2976 GCA_036488975.1 Rhizomicrobium sp.
TCCGCCTCCACAAGTGGCACGGGTCCGAATTTCATGCGTAAGAGATTACGCGGGCGCGGCTTGCCGCGGCAAACAGAAGGTCGCGCGGAGGCCACGTTGCTCGCGGTTCTCCAGCCGGATGCTGCCGCCATGTCCCTGCGCGATGGCCTTCACCAGCGTGAGGCCAAGGCCCGTGCCGCCCGTTTCCGCGCTGCGTGAAGTTTCCAGTCGCACGAACGGTTCGAACACGCGCTCACGATCTCCATCCGGGATTCCGGGGCCTTCGTCCTCGACCACCAGCTCGTAGACTTCCGGTGTTTGTTCAAGACGCACATCCGCCTTGCAGCCATAGGCGATGGCGTTCTCGATCAGATTGCGTACGGCACGGCGGATTTCGTTTGGACGGCAGGTAATCGGCGCGGCGTCGTGCGGCTGCCAGGTCACGGGTTTGTCCAGTTCCTCCAGATCGGCGCAGACGCTTTCGACCAGCGCGGCCAGATCGATCTTGCGCATCTGCTCCCAGCCCACGCCCTTGGCCGCGGACAGCACCGCTTCGGTCAGCTCCTGCAGCTCCTCGATGTTCTTCTCGAGCCGTTCGCGGGTATCGGAATCTTCGACGAATTCGGTGTTGATGCGCATAGCGGTGATGGGCGTGCGCAAATCATGTCCGACGGCCGACAAAAGATGACGCTGGCTTTCCATGGTGCGGGACACCTGATCCGTCATGGCGTTAAAGGCCGCGGCGGCCCGGCGCACGTCCTCCGGTCCCTGCTCAGGCACATGCGGCGCTGTTCCGCCGCGAGCGACTTCCGAGGCTGCAGCGGCGAGCTTCGATAGGGGGCGCGCCACGCGCCGCGCCACCAAGCCCGCCGCCAGGGCCGTCACGAGGATGGCGACTGCGGTTGCGACCATCGACTGAATGGGCCAGGGCGGAGCGGGCGGTCGAAAGTAGGTGGTGCGAAGCTGCGTCCCCCTGACAAGCGACACCACCACGTCCGTGACGGATTTCGGTGAACGTGGCTGTCTTGCTTCTTCCGGCGTGGCCGGACGGAACTTCACCAGCACGATGCGGCGGGTCTTTCCCTTTGGAAGCAGCGCCTGGATGCGTGCCGCGAGGCTCTTCTCGGCATCGGACATGTCCTGAACCGGTGCGGCGCCGTGGTGAATCTGGAATCGCCACGGCCCGGAGCTGAGAGCATGCGCCGCCGGCGTACGCTGCTTGGCGGGTATCGAAGCCAGCAACGTCGCGGCGGACACGACGCGGTCCATCACCCGTTCGGTGAGTGCGCTTTCGGTGAGCTGCTCACGGCCCATCTCGAACCATGCCGCCACGGCGACATTGGAGACGAGCACCGCCGCCGCGATGACAATGACGAGCTGCGCCGCCAGCGTGCGCGGCCACAATTTCATTCGAATTGCGGTTCCACCGCGAATATATAGCCGCCGCCCCAGACCGTCTTGATGTAGCGCGGATTCTTCGGATCCGGCTCGAGCTTGCGGCGCAAACGGCTCACGTGATTGTCGATGCTGCGATCGAACAGCTCGGCGTCGCGGCCTTTGGTGAGGTCGAGCAGCTGGTTGCGGGTCAGCGAAATCTTGGGCCGTTCGATCAACGCGCGCAGCAGACTGAACTCGCCGCTGGAAAGCGCGGTGGCCACCCCATCCTGCCCGATCAATTCGCGCTGGCCGGTATCCAGCATCCAGTCGCCGAAGCGGATGCGCTCGGCTTCTGGCGGCTTCTGCCGCGGTGGCAGCGCCTGGGTCCGCCGCAACACGGCGGCGATGCGCGCGATCAGTTCGCGCGGGCTGAACGGCTTGGCGATGTAGTCGTCGGCACCCATTTCAAGGCCGATGATGCGGTCCACTTCCTCGCCGCGCGCGGTCAGCAGGATCACCGGGATTTGTGAGGTCTCGCGGATCGAGCGGCAGAGACTCAGGCCGTCCTCGCCCGGCATCATGATGTCGAGCACGACGAGATCGATACCGGAGGCGCGCAAGGTCTTACGAGCCGCCAGCGCATCGGGCGCCGTGGTAGTGCGGTAGCCGTGCTCACGCAGGTAACGCGCCAGCGGCTCGCGGATGTCGCGGGCGTCCTCGACGATCAGAATGTGCGGCTTGGTCTCTTCGCGAACCATGCTTCCGTCTCCGCCAGGACGATGCGGCGTTCGCGCCTGTTGCGCAATTGTCATTTGTCGCAAATCGTCGCTGGGGTGGATGGGGTTTGAGCACTGCGACCTTTAGGCTTCCACCGGACAAATCTTCGCGACAGGCGAAAGCTTAACTACGATACGCAAGCGAGCCGATCAGGGGGATTTCTATGACGACAACGATCCGTTACGCGCTGCTCATTGGCGCCGTGGCCATTGCCGGCATCGGTATGGCAGGTGCGGGGATGCAGAAGCCCGTTCCCAAACCGCAGGCGGGGTTTCAAGCCGGCGGGCACGGCCACGGTCGCGGCGGCCAGCGGTTCCTGTCGGAATACGACCTGAACCACGACGGCAAGGTGACGCGCGACGAGTTCAACAAGGTGACCGCCCAGCGTTTTGCGGAGGCAACGCACGGCGCGAAGACTATGACCGCTGCCCAGTACGAAGGCTTCCGCACCAAGAATCTGCATCAGCACGCAGACCAGAGTTTCCGCCGGGCCGACTGGAACGGCGACGGCAAGCTGAGCTTCGATGAGTTTGCCAACCCGATCCGCGCCAGCTTCGCGCGTGCCGACAAGCAGTCCACCGGTTCCATCTTCTGTCGGCCGAAGAACGGCAGCGCGTCGGCCCCGCTGAAGGGGCCGAGGCGCCGCGGTGGCTCGCGGGGGGCAGGCAGTTTCTGCTCGCGCGACGACCTCAATCACGACGGAAAGGTGACGCGCGCCGAACTCGATCAGGCGCTGCATCAGCAATTTGCGGGCGCCGCCAAAGGCGGGGCGATGAACAAGGACCAGTTCACCGGTATGCAGAGCTCGCGCGCACAGCAGACGAGCGGGCGAACCTTTCAGCG
>DASXGS010000253.1:0-5976 GCA_036488975.1 Rhizomicrobium sp.
CATCAGTTTTCGCGCGCGGCACTGGTTGCAGTCGGCGGATGACCGGCGCTCGACGTCCGCAATTCATGCGGTGCGGGGTCCCGATCCGTCGTTATATCCAAGAGTCGGGCTTGCCCGCCTGCTGACGGAAGAGTTTAGCAAACCGGTATCGGACGACGCAGGCGCCGTGCAACGCTTCCAGAACGCCGTCGGCTCGCTGGTCCGGCATATGCGAGGGATAAGATGCGTACCGGAACAGATCGTGCCGATCGCCAGCTGCACCCAAGGAATTGAGCTGGCTGCGAGACTAATGCTCGATCCTGGAGATTGCGTCTACGTTGAAGAGGCATTGGATCCGTGCATCCGGCAATCGCTTGAGCTCGCAGGTGCGCAATTGGTGTTCATGCCGTGTGATGGGCAGGGTGTCGACGTGACGAAGGCAAGCGGTCCACCGCCGCGGCTCATCATCGTCTGTCCTTCCGCGAATTTTCCCCTCGGTCGGCAAATGTCGGAACTCAGAAGACAGGCAGTTATCGAACGTGCCGAAGCTTACGGCGCCACGATTTTGGAATGGGATCGTTGCTGGGGCCTTTCCTACACCGGTGGCCGGAATCCGGCCATCCAAGCCCAGGCGCGCCACGGCTCGGTTGTCTATTTCGACACCTTCTTTGAGAGCCTAGGGGCTCATTCGCGGCTCGGATACCTCATCGTGCCGCACGCCATGGCCGAGCAATACGCCCGAATGGCGGAGCAGACCGCCTCAGGGCCGGCGTCCTTCCTGCTTTCGGCAGTCGCCCGTTTCATCGAAGGGCATCAGTTCAAGGTACATCTCAGCAGTCTTCGTACGGAATATGCGCGCCGCCTGCGCCGTCTTTCCGATCTCGCCCGCGCCAGCTTGGACGATGTGCGGGTCATCGAGCCCAATGCCGGGTACACGCTCGCTATCGAATTTCCGGACCATCTGGATGATGTGGAAATCTGCCGCTCGCTCGGCATCAACCTTCCTGTGGCACCTTTGAGCCGCTTCTTCCATGACCCGCAGCGCGCGCAACCTGCGGGACTGGTGATCGGCGCCGGCGCGATGACCGAACGCATGCTCGAAAGCGTGGTCCGGCAAATCGGCGACGCCCTAGCACGTGCACGCAACAGCGGGATTCGATCCCGCAACCAAACGATGAGCCGTTCGGTAAAAGCCCTTTCGGCCGAGTTGGCCAGCTAACGATGGGCGGGGGACTTGGGGGCGGCTTGGACAGGCCGGTGCCCAGGGGCGGAATCGAACCACCGACACGCGGATTTTCAGTCCGCTGCTCTACCGACTGAGCTACCTGGGCTGACCGGGAGGAGGGCTTGTAGAAAAGCGCCTGCGGGTTGTCCATAGCGGCCGATGCTGGGCGTTCCTGCTATTCTGTGAGGCTCAGCCAGCTGCCGGCGGGGTACTGTTCACTCAAATCGTAGAGCCGCACCTTCAGTCCGAGGTGCTTGGCCTCTAGCAGCCCCATCACACCGAGTATCTGGAATGCATCGACATGCGCATCGTGCTCCGATTGCACTAAGGCGATTTTCGCATTCACCAGTTCCTGTTCGGCATTCAGCACATCAAGCACTGTGCGCGTGCCGGCCTTCTGCTCTTTCTGCACGCCTTCATACGCAATCTCATCGGCCCCCTGCTGTGCAAGGTTCAGCTGAATAGCTGCCTGTGCCGCCCTGAAGGTGTTCCAGCTGGCTTCGGCGGCCTGCCGCACCTGCCGTTCGGAATTGAGGATCTGCAGCTGGCTTTGCCCATGCAGCGCCTCCTGCTGGCGCACTTCGGCATATTCTGCGCCGCCTTGGTAGATCGGCAGCGTGACCTGCGCCGCAACCACGCCCACATGATCTGTGCCGAAGAAGGCGGTGGCCGCGCTGTTCTTCTGATAGAGATATTGCCCCTGAAGCGAGACCTGCGGCCCCAGCGCGCCCATGGCGTCGTCGATCGCATAGGCCGCGGCGCGTTCGGCTTCCATTGCGCCGGTGAGCGAGGGATTGAGCTTTAGTGCGGCGGCCAGCACTTCGGGCTCTGTCACCGGTAGGTCTGGATAGCGGGGCGCACGCAGCACATCCGGCTTGTGTCCCACCACCTGCTGAAAGGCCGCCCGGCTCGCCGCCAGATTGCCCTGCGCGGTCGCAAGCTGGGCTTGCGCGCCAGCCAGCCGCGCCTGTGCCTGCGCCACATCCGTTTTCGTAACATCCTGCAGCGCGAATTCCTTTTGCGCCGCGTTGAGCAGCTTCTGCAGGGCCGCCACGTTCTCCTGCTGCAGCGTAAATATCTTCGAATCGCGGATCACGTCGAAGAACGCGGTCGCGGCGTTCAGCAGCACGGTTTCTTCCGTGCCAAGAAATCGGGCGCGCTCCTGCCGGAACAACGCGCGTGCGCGGTCGATTTCCGCCACAGTTCGTCCGCTTGTGAACACCGGTTGCGACAGTGTGATCTGACTGGTGAGCGTGGGCGCCGTCCCCGGCTTGGGACCGAAGAACGACGACGGACTTGTGTGCTGGTACTCCAGGCCATAGGAGCCGCTCGAGCTAATTGTCGGCCGCCAGCCAGCATCTGCCTTGGCCACCTCCTCATCCGTCGCGCGAAGCTGGGCGCCTTCGGCCGCCAGCTGCGGGTTGGTCTGGTAGACCACCGCGAGCGCCTCATCGAGTGTCATGATCTCGGCGCGTGCGGACGCGGCGCAGAAAAGCGCCGCTACTATTGCGCATCCGCCCAACCCTCGCATCCCGCACAGCCCCAAGCCTTTGACAGCAATTGCATAGAGCGAAAGCGGCCGCCTGTCATCCGGTGGTCTATTGGCAAACACCGCATTGCGGAGACTGCGTATATCCCCGCCGTTTCGCCTGACCTTTGCTTGTGCTACCCTGCCGGCGGGTCGATCCTCTCATTTGGCACTATGGCGTTGTTCCCTTCGTCCGCGGGCACTGCTCACGGTCAGGTCTGGCAGGCGTTGTCCGCCAGCAAATCCCTGTTCTGGGTTGCGTTCGGGTTCACCGCCGCGATGAGTCTGCTGTCGCTCACCGTCTCCTTCTACATGCTGGAAGTCTACGACCGGGTGCTCAACAGCCGCAGTCTGGAAACCCTATTGCTGCTGTCGGTGATTGCTGTTGGCGGCGTGGCGGCGTTCGGCGCGCTCGATTCCTTCCGCCTGCGCCTGCTCATCCGCACCGGCATGCAGGTGGCCGACACGCTAGCCCCGCGGGTGCTGCGCGCCAGCGTGGCGCTGTCTTCGCGCGGCGCCGATGCCGGCCCGCGGCAGGGCCTGCGCGATGTGGAGACAATCAAGAATTTCATCGGCAGCCCGGCGACCGGCGCGCTGATGGATGCGCCGTTTCTCATCTTCTTCCTTATCGTGCTGTTCCTGCTGCATTGGGTGTTTTTCGCGATGGTGCTGGTGGGTGGGTTTTTGCTTGTCTGCATCGCGGTCGCCGATCAGTTCTACAGCAGCAACCTCACCACGCAGTCGATCGGCACCGCTATCAGGGCGCAGGCCTTCGCCGATGACGGCCTTCGCAACGCCGATGTGCTGGAAGGCCTCGGCATGTCATCCACCTTTGTATCGCGCTGGCGGGCGCAATGGCTGAACGGCCTGAAGCAGAGCCTCACTGCGAGCGACCGCAACTCGCTGTTCAGCGCTCTCTCCAAAACACTCCGTCTGGTTTTGCAGGTCGGGCTCCTCGGCGCTGGCGCCATGCTGATCCTCGATTTTCATGCCACCGGCGGCATCATGATCGGCGCTTCGATCATCGGCTCGCGCGCATTGGCGCCGATCGAAGCATTGGTGGCCACATGGAAAAGCGTCATCGCCGTGCGCCTGGCGCGACAGCGATTGGATGCGTTGCTTGCGGCCGCACCCAAGCGCGAAGAGGGGATGGCGCTGCCCACCCCCAGCGGTGCATTGCAAGTGGTGCGCGCGGGGTTCGCGCTCGTCCCCGGCGCCAAGCCCATTCTCGCCAATGTCAGCTTCGAGCTCATGCCGGGCGAGTCGCTTGGCGTGATCGGCCCTTCGGCCTCAGGCAAATCGAGTCTTGCGCGCCTGTTGGTTGGCGCGTGGCCCTGCACCGCCGGCAACGTTCGGCTCGACGGCGCCGACATCTACTCCTGGCCGCGCGACGAGATCAGCAAGTATCTTGGCTACCTGCCGCAGGATGTCGAGCTGTTCGGCGGCACGGTGCGCGACAACATTGCCCGTCTTGGCGAAGGCGATGCGGAATCGGTTGTGGCCGCCGCGATGCTGGCGCATGCGCATGAAATGATCCTGTCGCTACCCAAGGGCTACGACAGCGATGTGGGCGAGCGTGCGCAGAAGCTGTCTGGGGGGCAACGCCAACGCGTGGGGCTCGCGCGCGCGCTTTTCGGTGAACCCAGGCTCGTAGTCTTGGACGAACCCAATTCCAATCTCGACGGGCCCGGCGAAGAGGCTCTCAGCGCCACGCTCGCCGACCTCAAGCGCCGTGGCGTCACCGTGGTGGTGATCGCGCACCGGCCCACTATTCTCGCTGGCATGGATAAAATCCTGGTGTTGAGAGACGGTACCGTCGAAGCCTTCGGGCCGCGCCAGGAAGTGTTCGCGCGCTTTGCCGCGCAACGCGCCCGGCCCGCCGCGCACGCCAATGTTGTGCCGCTGACGCCCGAGACGCGCATTCCCGAAAAGAGCGATGCATGAGTATCGTAAATACGGCACGCAAGGGAGATATCCTCGGGTTCAGGGCGATGTTTGCGCGCGGCCGCGCCGCAGATGCGGAGCTCCCCGAAGCCATCCCCGCAGATTTGTCGGGCGACGCCGCCGCCTTTATGAGCCCGCGCCGCATCGTCCGCACCGGCGGCAGTATCGTGGCGCTGTTCGTGTTCGGCTTCCTGGGCTGGGCGAGCTTCGCCCCGCTCGATAGCGCACTGATGGCGCCGGGCACCATCATCGTCGCCTCGCACCGCAAGACCATCCAGCATCTCGAAGGCGGTATCGTGCGCGACATCTTCGTGCATGACGGGCAAACCGTCGTCCCCGGCCAGAAGCTGATTGCGCTGGACGCAGCGCAGGCGAGCGCCAGTGTCGACCTGCTCGAGGACCAGGCGGATGCCTACACCGCGCAGGAAGCACGTCTTGTCGCGCAGCGCGACAACCGCAACACAATCGACTTCCCGCCAGATCTGAAAGCGCGCGAGTCCGACCCCAAGGTCGCCAAGATTCTGCAGGGCGAACAGACGACATTCGATACCCAGCGCGCCACCATCGGTAAGCAGATCGAAATTCTCGCGCAGCGCATCCGCGAGAACGCGAGCATGATCGGCGGCCTGCAAGCGCAGCAGCGGGGCGTGGAAAGCCAGCTTGCTTATGTGCGCCAGGAAATCGATTCCGTGCAAAAGCTTCTGGCAGACGGGCTTTCTACCATGCCGCGGCTGCTTGAGCTGCAGCGACAGGAAGCCGATCTCGGGGGCCAGCGCGGGCAGATCATCCAGAAGATCGCCGAGGTCAACGAGCAGTCTGGTGAAAACCAGATGCAGATGATCAATCTGAAAAACCAGCAGATGGGCGATGTGGTAAAGGATCTTCAGGATGTGCAGACCAAGCGCTTCGACACGCTGGATCGCATCCTGGCCGCGCGCGACGTGTTCAAGCGGCTGGTGTTGACCGCGCCGGTGGAGGGCAAGGTTGTCGGGCTGTCTGTGCACACGCACGGCGCCGTCATCAAGCCGGGCGAAACGGTCCTCGAAATCGTGCCCACTCGCGACCAGCTGGAAGTCGAGGCACATGTACGGCCCGACGACGCCGGCTATGTGCGCTCTGGGATGAATGCAAAAGTCTCGGTGACCGCCTACGAAAACCGGCGGCTGCCGATGATCACCGGCAAGGTGAAGAATATTTCTGCCGACCGTCTCACCGACGAGCGAACCGGAACGCCCTATTTCGTCGCCGATGTGACGGTGGACCGTTCCAGCCTGAAAGATTATCCGGACGCCAAGATCGT
>DASXGS010000337.1:0-2144 GCA_036488975.1 Rhizomicrobium sp.
CGGACGGACGCCTTGTGGTCGATGACCATCAGGAGACGACGGTCGCGCGGTTGTTCGCGGCGGGCGACATGGTGCGCGGTCTAAACCAGATCAGCACCGCCGAAGCAGAAGCCGCGATTGCCGCCACCGCCATTCACAATCTGCTGCGTCGGTAGCGCTAGGTCCGTGGCTGGAAACCTGCGGAGCAGTGCTTATTTACAGTTCTGTGACATGCCGCTAAGGGCTGCCGGCGATGGCCGAGAAGTGCCAGGCGCTCGAACTCCACGGAAAGATGCGTGAGACTTCCGATCCACCCCGAGGGCTGGCCGTTTATCGCTATCGCGATTGCCGTGAACCTGTTGCTGATCCTCTGGCTCGGCTGGTGGGGGCTTATCGCAGTCCCGGTGGCCCTGTGGGTGGTCGCCTTTTTCCGGGATCCGGACCGCATGGCCCCACAAGGCGCGAACCTGATCGTCAGCCCGGCGGATGGTCGGCTGCTGCCGATCATCCAGGCTACCCCGCCGCCGGAACTAGGGCTGCCCAGCGCCCCGCGCACGCGCCTCAGCATCTTCATGGATGTTTTTCAGGTTCATGTGAATCGAATCCCCGAAACCGGCACGGTCGAAGGCCTTGCCTATCGGCCCGGCAAATTCTTCAATGCCTCGTTCGACAAGGCGAGCGAGCACAACGAGCGGATGGCCGTCCTCCTCAGGCTGGTTGGGGGGCAGACGCTCATTGTGGTACAGATCGCCGGGCTGGTGGCGCGGCGTATATCGTGCGCCTTAACCAGGGGTCAGTCAGTTTCGCGCGGAGATCGCTTCGGTCTCATCCGCTTCGGCAGCAGGTTGGATGTGTATCTGCCGGACGGCGCGCGGGTGATGGTGCAGGAAGGGCAACAGACGCGGGCCGGCGAAACAGTACTCGCCGAACTCGCCACAGGAGCTTGAAAGCATGAGAAGGCCGCATCCCCGTCGCGCCATCGCGGCGCTGCGCGAAGAAGTGGAAGACCTGCCGTTCGGTAAGTTCATTCCCAACGCGCTGACGTTGCTCGGGCTTTGCACGGGCGCGACCGCAATCTGGTTTGCGCAGTCCGGCCACTGGCAGGGCGCGGTGGTGGCGATCGTGATTGCCGCGGTGCTCGATACGCTGGATGGCCGCATCGCCCGCTTCCTCGGCCTCGAAAGCAAATTCGGCGCGCAGCTCGATTCGCTGGCCGATCTCGTCAGCTTCGGCATCGCGCCCGCGGTGCTGGTATACATGTGGACCCTCTATCATGGCGGTGGCGCGGGCTGGACGATTGCAATGGTGTTCTCCGCCTGCTGCGCCATCCGGTTGGCCCGCTTCAACGTGCACGCCGAAGAGGCGGAAGACGACGCACCGGCCGGGCACTTCACCGGCGTGCCGGCTCCGGCGGCCGCCTGCCTCATTCTGCTGCCTATGCTGCTGAGCTTTCAGGGTCCTCTACCGATCCTGCATGATCCTTTCGTGAATGGCGGCTGGATGGCCCTGGTTTCCCTGTTGATGGTAAGCCGGTTGCCCACACTTTCGATGAAGAACGTGTATGTGCCGAAGCGGCTGGCCGCGCCGGTGCTTGCCTTCGCGGCGGTGCTGATCTTCTGCATGATCGTGTGGCCGTGGGCGACGTTCAGCGCCGGCCTGCTGTTGTACGCCACGGCGCTGCCGTATGGCCGCCGCCCGCCGGGGCCGATCCGCCAGAGCTTCACGCGCCCACCTTCTCCGCCTGACGTCTGACGCATTGCGCGGTTCCGTTCGCTAAGCCACTCTGCTGCGAGGGCTTGAGCGAACGATTTCATGCTGACCAAGGCCGACGATTATCCGGTGCACCAGTTGCCGGAGCCGATCGCCACCTCCGGCACCGACCGGAATTTCTACGACCGCTATTTCTTCAACGGCTACACGCCGGACGGCGACCTGTTCTTCGCCGTGGCGCTGGGCGTCTATCCGCACCTGAACGTGATGGACGCCGCGATCTCCATCATCCGCGATGGCGTGCAGCACAATCTACGCGCGTCCCGCCTGCTCAACAGCGAGCGCATGGACATCCGCGTAGGGCCGATCAGCATCGACGTGGTCGAGCCGCTGCAGCGCTTGCGCGTGCGGGTGGATGAGAATGCGCACGGTGTCCGCGCCGATCTCATGTTTAC
>DASXGS010000378.1:0-2948 GCA_036488975.1 Rhizomicrobium sp.
TCGCTTTCGCCTGGGGCGCTCGTGTCGGCGAACTGGCCGGAAAGCCTGCCTCAGAATTGAGGATCGTGTCCAATTTCCTGATCGCGCTGGTCATGTTCGCGCTTTTGGCGATTGTCATTTTCCCGCTTCTCTATCCGCGCGCGTGTCTGCCGCTACCGGACGACGTGCAACACCGCTCGTGGTTGCGCTTTTACAAGATCGCGATGATCGCGGCGCTGGTGACAGGCCTTGCTGCCGCGCTCTTGTTCCGCGGCGCTGATTCCAAGGAGAGCTGGATATATCCGGTGCTGCTGCCCCTGCCGGTCTACCTGCTCCTTCGCGCGAAGCTCGCCTACTTCGATAGCGAGGCGCGAGATCGAAAATTCATGGCGTTCGTCATCGTGTGCGTCGTCGGTGCGATCACCGCGCGTGCGGTCATGTACGAAACGGGCGCCAAGACCTACCGGAATTATGTCGAGTACCTGCCCTTCGCGCGCTATGCCGACTCTTTTCGGCAGGCCGGCTTCGCGAACGGCACCATTGCTGCGCCGGAACCGGGCCTTGCCGGAAACCTGCGCCTGCAATTCCCCGATGCGCGCGTGGTAACGCCGCAGGCGTCCGCCGGCACATTCGGTCCACCGGTCGCGGGCGAATGCCTTATCGTCTGGAAAGGCGAGGGCAACGTGCCCGCGCGGCTGCGCGATTACGTGGTGCAAACTTATGGCGCGAAGCTGCAGGATCGCGCCATGCAGGGCGATGTGGAAGCCGCGCCGCTGAAAGGGAAAGGGCCACTGCTGCGGATGAACTTCCTTATTCTCGCCCAGGGCGCCTGCGATCATACCCGTACTTGACGAAGGCGCCCGCGCCACAGACATAAGATTGATCCGGCTGGGTTTTCCGTGAACGACACGAAACCGCGTTCCCATCCTGCGCCCGACGCCGACCTTGCGCGGCGGCTCGGGATCGGCGGCCGCATGGGCGCACGTCGCGGCTGGATCATCGGCGGCGCCATTGTCGCGGTTCTTGTCGTGCTCGCGCTTATCTTTGGCAGCCGCGGGCGGGCACCGGAATATGTAACGCAAGCCGTCACCCGCGGGCCACTGGCGGTCACCGTCAGCGCGACCGGCACCTTGCAGCCGCGCGACCAGGTGGATGTCGGCGCAGAAATCTCCGGCCGGATTGAGCAGCTCTATGTCGATTACAACGATCGAGTGAAAAAGGGCGAGAAGCTCGCCCACATCAACACCGATCAGATTGAGGCACAGCTCGCCCAGTCGCGCGCCGCGCAGGCCCAGGCACAGGCCACGCTCACCCAAACCTCACAGAATTATCCACGCACCGTGGCGCTGACGAAAAGCAACGCCGCCTCGAAGCAGGACCTCGACAACGCGCGCGCCGACCTGATGCGGGCGCGGGCCAATGTGAACCTGGCTGAGGCGCAGGTACGCGCCAACGAGACACTACTCTCGAAGGCGACCATCTATTCACCCATCGATGGCGTCGTGCTGGATCGCAAGGTGTCCCGCGGCCAGACGGTGGTCGCAGCGATGACGACGCCAGTGCTGTTCACCTTGGCGAGCGATCTTTCGCAGATGGAGCTGGATGTCGATATCGACGAAGCCGATGTGGGCCAGGTGCATTCCGGCCAGAAAGCAACCTTCACGGTGGATGCCTATCCCGGCCGCGCGTTCGACGCGACGCTCGTCTCCATTCACAGCGCGCCAAAGACGGTGCAGGGCGTGGTCACGTATCAAGGCGTGCTGCTGGTTTCCAATCCGAATGAATTGCTGAAACCCGGCATGACGGCGACCGCGACCATCACGGCCTCGCGCATCGGCGATGCGCTGCTGGTGCCGAACGCGGCGATACGTTTCGTGCCGCCGCTGGGTGCGACCTCTGCGCCGACGGCGCCGAATGTGCCCGGCACGGGGCGCGTGTGGACGGTGGCAAGTGGCAAACTGGTGCCGCACGATCTGAAACTCGGCGCGAGCGATGGCCGCATGACACAGGTGCGACGCGGCGATATTGCCGTGGGCGATGAGGTCGTCACCGACGTGAAGGCCGCGACCGGCGCATGACACAGCCGCCGCTGATTGCGCTTGAGCACGTGACGAAGATCTACGGCGCGGGCGAAGCGGCGGTAACCGCGCTGGCCGGAATCGATCTCGCGATTGCCGATGGTGAGTTCGTGGCGGTGATGGGGCCTTCCGGCTCCGGCAAATCCACCGCGATGAATATTCTCGGCTGCCTGGATACACCGACAGGCGGCACCTACCATTTCCGCGGCGCCGATGTGGGCACGCTCACACGGGACCAGCGCGCGCTGCTGCGGCGCCACTATCTGGGCTTCGTGTTCCAAGGCTTCAATCTGCTGAAGCGCACTACTGCACTCGAAAACCTTGAGCTGCCGCTGGTCTACCGAGGTATGCCCAAGGCGGAGCGCCGCGCGAAAGCGCTGGAGGCGCTGGCGCAGGTTGGCCTTTCGGACCGCGGGCATCACACGGCTTCTGAGCTGTCCGGCGGACAGCAGCAGCGCGTCGCGATTGCGCGTGCGCTGGTCACCGATCCGCTGGTGATTTTCGCCGACGAACCCACCGGCAATCTCGATACCGCGAAGAGCCACGAAATCATGGCGCTGCTGAAATCGCTGAACGAAAGCCGCGGTCTCACCATCGTGCTGGTCACGCACGAGGAAGATATCGCGAAATACGCGGACCGGCACGTACGCTTCATCGACGGCCACATCGCTTCGGATAGTACCGTGCGTAACCACCCTCCCCTTGAGGGAGGGTCGAAATTTGCGAACTTGAGTGAAGCAAATTTCGGGGAGGGGTCATGATTCGATTGTCGCCATTGACCCCTCCCCGAAAAATCTTCCGCTTCGCGTCAGATTTTTCGACCCTCCCTCAAGGGGAGGGTGGAGTTCTCCTATTCGGCGTCGCGAGCTTCGCATGATCGCCAACGCCTTC
>DASXGS010000388.1:0-2933 GCA_036488975.1 Rhizomicrobium sp.
GCTCACGCTGGCGCTCCCCGAAACTCCGGAAGACTCTGCGCGCACACTGCATGTCGCCGCACGCGCCTTGCTCGACGAGTTGCGCACGCTCAGCGAAGGGCAGCGCGAACGCCTGCGGCCGCTGGCAACATCCATGCTCAAAGCCGGTTGGCGCTGGGCGCCGTTCATTATCCAGGCGCTCGGCGAAAGCGAACGCGCGCTCCCACCGTTTGCCGGCTTCGACGTGTGGCGTGCACTGCCGAGATGGGAAGACGAAGCACCACCCGGCAAACCCGGCGCGCAGCCGGTCGCCGCAACAGAAGCGCGCGGCCGGCTTCACCAACTGGTCGGCGGCCGCGAGGCGCGACCCGAACAATCGGCCTATGCGGAAGAAGCCACGCATGCTTTCGCCGTACGAGAGCGCGCCGGCGCACCGAAGATCGCGCTGATCGAAGCGGGTACCGGCATCGGTAAGACGCTGGGCTATCTGGCGCCCGCATCGCTATGGGCGGAGAAAAATGGCCCCGGGTTATGGATCGCCACCTACACGCGCAACCTGCAGCGCCAGATCGTGCAGGAGATGGCGCATCTGTGGCCCGACCCCGCGGAGCGCGAAGACAAGGCGGTGGTGCGCAAGGGCCGCGAGAACTATCTTTGCCTGCTGAATTTCGAGGAAGCGGCGAAGCGCACGGCGCTTGCGCCCGGCCAGCGCGCCGTCGTGCTGGGGCTGATCGCGCGCTGGATATCGGCGACTGCCGATGGCGACATGTCCGGCGCCGGCTTCCCCGCGTTCCTCGCGGCCTCTATGCCGATGAGCGAGATCACCGATCGCCGCGGCGAGTGCGTCTATGCCGCCTGCCCGCACTCCCGCACCTGTTTCATCGAGCGTGTCATCCGGCGCGCGCGTCACGCGCCCATCGTCATCGCCAATCATGCGCTGGTGATTGCGCAGGCCGCACAGGATTGGCTGAGCAGCGAGCAGCAGGACACGCCGCCCGAACGCCGCGTGCGTTACGTGTTCGACGAAGGCCATCACTTGTTCGATGCCGCCGACAGCGGGTTCGCGGCCTTTCTCTCCGGCCAGGAGATGGCGGACCTGCGCCGCTGGATCAGGGGACCCGAGGGCCGCGCCCGCACGCGCATGCGCGGGCTGGAGGAGCGGCTGAAGGATGTCGTCTCCGGCGATGACCAAGCGCAATCGGCGCTCGGGGAATGCATTGCGGCATCTACCGCGTTGGCGGGCGAGGGATGGCTGCCGCGACTGCACACGGGTGGCGCGCGCGGGCCGGGCGAAATGTTCCTCGCCGAACTCTATCAACACGTGCTCGCGCGCAACGACTCCGCCGATCGCTTCTACGCGCTCGAAGCAGAGACCGATCCGCTGAGCAATGCCGCGATGGAGTCGGCGCGCGGTCTCGGCGCCGCGCTCAAGCGACTGACCGGCCCTCTGCTTCGCCTTGCGCAACTCTTGCGCAAGCAGCTCGACGAACAATCGGATGAACTCGAGAGTTACGAACGCGCCCGTCTCGAAGCCGCGGCGCGCGGGCTGGAGCGCCGCGCCAAACTGATCGTGCCGGCGTGGATCGCCATGCTCGATGCGCTCGAACGCGGCGAAGGCAAAACCGACTTCGTCGACTGGTTCGAGATCGTCCGCGACGATGGCCGCGATTTCGATGTGGGTCTCAGGCGCCACTGGATCGATCCCACCATCCCGCTCGCCGCCGAAGTTCTGCTGCCGGCGCACGGCGCCCTCATCACGTCTGCCACTTTGCGCGATGCACCGGAGAATGCGGACGACTGGCAATCCGCCGAAGTCCGCACCGGCGCCGCGCATCTGCCGGAGCCGCCAAAGCGCGCCAGCTTCGGCTCACCCTTTCGCTATGCGGATCAGGCGCGCATCTTCATCGTGCGCGATGTAAACCGCCGCGATCCCGATCAGCTCGCCGCTGCGTATCGCGAGCTGTTCTTTGCCAGCGGCGGCGGCGCGCTCGGGCTGTTCACCTCGGTGCGCGCGCTCAGGCAGGTTGAGAACCGCATTTCGACACCGCTCGCGCAAGCGGGCATCGCTCTTTACGCCCAGCATGTGGATCGGCTGGACACTGGCGCGCTGGTCGATCTGTTTCGTGCCGAAGAAAATGCCTGCCTGCTCGGCACCGATGCGCTGCGCGACGGCGTGGATGTGCCCGGCCGTTCGTTGCGCCTCGTGGTGTTCGACAAGGTGCCGTGGCCGAAACCCAGCATCCTGCATAAGGCGCGGCGCGCGCGCTTCGGCAAAACTTACGACGATCTGCTCACGCGCCTGCGGCTCAAGCAGGCGTTCGGCCGCCTCATCCGCTCGCAACACGACAAAGGCTGTTTTGTGATCCTGGAGCCCGCCACGCCTTCGCGCCTGCTTTCCGCTTTCCCGCCTATGGCACCCGTCCGCCGCTGCGGGCTAGCGGAAGCGACCACGGAAATCCGCGATTTTCTCGGCTGAGCGGCCAGCCTGTTATCAGGGCTTGGAACTCACGTCCGGCTGCATGGTGTTCAGATCCACCGGCACGGAGACGTGCTCGTGAACCACCAGCCACTTTCCGTTGATCCTGCGGTACACATCCGTGACGCGAACCGTCATATCCGATGGCTTGCCCTTCGCGTCCATTCCGGAAACGCGCTGTATGCTGTGGCCATAGGCCATGTTGCCGTCGACGGTCACCGCCAGATCGGCAATCTCGAATTTGATGGGCCCTTTGTAGCCCGACGTGAATGCTTGCCAATCCTTTCGATAGGCGGCGGACGCGACATACTGGCGCGGCGGCGTGACATCGAACACGACCAAGCTCTGGTCCGGCACATAGACCTTTCATGATCGCCTCGACATTCTTCGTTCTGACCGCCGTGGCGAACTGATCTTCGAGCGCGCGAATCTGCGCCTCGTCGGATTGTGCGGGCGAGGCACAAACCGATGCCGCATT
>DASXGS010000397.1:0-11417 GCA_036488975.1 Rhizomicrobium sp.
CTCCGAGCCGGTGGTGTTCGATAAGCCGGGCGTGGCCTCCATCGGCTGCAACATCCACGACCACATGATCACCTATGTGTATGTGGCCGCGACGCCGTGGGCTGCTCTCACCGACGCCAAGGGCCACGCCGAAATCGCAGACGTGCCGAACGGCAAATACCGTGCCGACCTCTGGCATCCGCAATTGGTGCCCGGCCGCCCGGCACCCTCGGCAACGGTGGATGTGAATGGCACCACGAAATTCGAGCTATCGGTTCCGCTACTTGCCGCCGCACCGATGAAGCACATGCACATGGGGACGTACTGAGGGCCGATGAGCTTCCGCTACCGCCTCGCACTTTTCCTTATCGCGATCTTGGTCGTGGTGCAGGCGCTGACGGCTGCGTTCGCCTACGTTTACCTGCGGCACAACCTGGTCGAGCGAGGGAAGCGGCAGTTGATCGCGGAGATGGGTGTGTTCACGCGCCAGCTCGATTTTCTTTCCGAACGCGTGACCGATGCGGTGACCGTGGCGTCGCTGGACTACGCGCTGCGCTCGGCCATCGCGCAGCACAACCGCAACACCGAAGTTTCCGCACTGCGCAACCATGGCCAGCGCATCGGCGCCACGCGCATGATGCTGGTGGGGCTGGATGGCTCGCTGGAAGTGGACACAGCGCGGGTCGGAAAATCCGGCGGCGCGTTTCAGTTTCCGACGTTATTGGAAGCCGCGGCCGTGATGCACCGCGGCACCGGGCTCGGCACGCTGGATGGCCACATCTATTGGATTGTAGCGGTACCGGTGCGTGCGCCTGTACCCATCGCGTTCATCGCGGCCTTCATTCCGGTCGATGGCGTGCTGCTGGAGAAACTGCGCACGATTTCAGCCGAGCCCCGCGAGATCCTGCTCGCCACGCGCGATGCAGGCGGCCGTTGGCGCGTGGGTGCGGAGAGTCGCAGCCGCCTGCCTCACCCTGATCTGCCCCAAAATTTGGGCGCTGCGACCAATTCCAGCAACGAAACAGAGCAGGATGGCCACGACTACCTCACTGTCACCGCACCGCTGGAAGCAGCAAAGGGCAGCGCACCTATTGTGGCGATGCTGAGCTATCCGCTGGATGAGGCGCTGGCGGCCTACCGCTCCATCGTATTTCCGCTGCTGCTGATTCTCGCGCTTGCGCTATTGGCCGCGCTGGCCGGCGCGATGGTCATCGTGCGCGGCGTCTCGCGGCCGCTGGAAGTGCTTGCCGTTTCGGCGCGCAGGATCGCGTCCGGCGATTATACGGCGCCGCCGAAACTGCGCCAGCGCGACGAAATCGGGCATTTGGCCGATGCTCTTATCAACATGACGCACTCGATTGCGGAACGCGAAACAGCGCTGAAGCAGGCCGCCGAGGCGATGGAGACCGCACGCAATGAGGCGGTGCGTGCAAATGAAGCAAAATCGCAATTCCTCGCCAATATGAGTCACGAGCTCCGGACGCCGTTGAACGCCATCGTTGGCTTCAGCGAAATGCTGGGGCACCAGGTGCTTGGGCCACTGGGAGTGCCGCGCTATGCCGAGTATGCGCAGGATATCCACGCGAGCGGCGAGCAGCTGCTTGCGTTGGTCGAACGGATGCTGGACCTTGCGGAAGCAGAGGCGAACAGACTCGCGCTCGACACCACGTCGCTCAATCCGGCGGATCTGCTGCAGCAGGCCATGCTTGGCCTCAAATCCTTCTCCGAGAAATCCAAGGTAACACTGGTTTTAAGGAACACGCTGGACCACCCGGTCCGGATGGAAGGCGATGCCGCCAAACTTAGGCAGGCGTTCACCAACATCATTCACAATGCCGTCAAATTCACGCCGGCGGGCGGGGAGGTTCGGGTGAGCGCCAGCACAAACGATGGCCGCCTCGCCATTCAGATCGCCGACAGCGGCATCGGGATGGATCCGGAGTTGCTGGACAGCGTGGTACGCCCGTTCCATCGGCTGCGTTCGGCGCTTGATGGCCAGCATCAGGGCGCAGGGCTCGGGTTGCCGTTCGCGAAGGTGGTTATCGAGCTGCACGGGGGCACACTCGCGCTCGCCAGCCAAAGCGGCACCGGCACCATTGTGGACATCGTCTTGCCGGTCGAAAGCGCCGCGATGAGCCGGGCGGCGTGAATGAAGCGGCTGGTCCCGCTTGCACTGTTCTGTGCGCTCGCCACGCCCGTCCGCGCGCAAATCGACTACGGCGCCAGCGGCTACATCGATCTGCGGCTTGTCGCGCCCGCGGACGAAAGATCCTGGCTTCAGGGCGGCCTCGGCAAGACGCGTTATGGCAAGCGCGATTCGAATTTCCAGTTCGCCGGCGCAGTCGGGCAGGGCTACGTGCTCCTCACGCCGGAAATTCTGGCGGTCGCGGTTCTTCGCGTCGAACCCGGGCAGCGCACGTTCTTCGATGCGCTGGAGGCCTATGTCCGCTACCGGCCGGTCTCGACCTCGCCACTGCGCTGGTCGGTCAAGGGTGGCGCGTTCTTTGCGCCGTTTTCGCTAGAGAACACCGAGCTTGGGTGGTCGAGTTACTGGACCATCACGCCGTCGGCAATCAATTCCTGGTTCGGCGAGGAACTGCGCACCATTGGTGCCGAAGGAACGCTGGATTGGCGCACACCGGAAGGCTCGTTGCAGGTGATCGCCGCCGGTTTCGGCTGGAACGATCCTGCCGGTGTGATCATGGCCGACCGCGGCTGGGCGCTGAGCGACCGCTCCACCGGGCTCATCGATCATCTGCGCGAACCCGATGCGACGTTGCTGCTGTTCGGCGGCGAGCCGCCGGAGTCCACCCCGATCTTCAAGGAGTTCGACAGCCGCGCCGGCTGGTACGCCGGAATTTCCTGGGATGACGCGTCGCAGTGGCATGTTGAACTCGAGCGCTATGACAATGAAGCTGATCCTTCCGCCCATCACCAAGACTACTTCGCGTGGCGCACACGCTTTTGGAACGCCGGCTTCTCGTACCATTTCGATGAGTTCACGGTGTTGTCACAGGCGCTTACCGGGGATACCGAAATAGCGCCCGCGCCGGGCTTCGCCAGCACGACGGATTTCGATTCGGCCTACGTGCTGCTTGGCTGGGAGCGTGGCGATTGGCGGGTCGCGGCGCGCGGCGACTGGTTCCGCACCGAAACGCGCAACACATTTGGCGCGACCCCGGCCCTGAGCGAGAATGGCGATGCACTCACCGGCGCAGTGAGTTGGCTGCCGCGCGATTGGGTGCGGCTGACCGGCGAAGTGCTTTGGGTGAACAGCCGACGCGACGAACGGGCAATCACAGGGGTCGATCCGCGCCAGTCCAATGTGCAGGCGCAAATTTCCGCGCGCTTCTATTTCGAGTAGCGCCAGTCCAGCACTTAGAGGCCGCGAAGCTTCGCGTGCCATTCCTTCGCGATGTCATCCAGGGGGCCTGCCGCGCTGGTAAGGTGCCGTTTGGCGAAACCGCGGACGAAGTTCTGATCGCGCGGATCGCGGATGTATTCGACAGGCGACTTGCCGTCGATCCGCGCCAATAGCAGCGCCGGCAACAGTGCTGCCGAGCGTTGCTCAATCTGAGGCGGTTGTTCCCAAGTGACGCCCATCAGATACCCGTCGCTTAGCGCCGAAAAGCACTGGAGATAGGAATCGGAAAATTCCGGATGCCATATGCATTTCAGCAGCAGGTGATTGAGACAGAAGGCAAGATCGAAGGCGGGATCGCCATAGGCTGCGGTTTCGGCATCGAGGAACACGGCGCCGTGCGGTCCGCAAAGAATATTCTTGGGGCTGATGTCACCCTGCATCAGCGCGATGCGTGCCGTGGCAACGCTGTCGGCCAGCGCACGGATGCGTGCCGCCACATCCGGGTGCTGCTGCGCCGTGTAAAGCAGGTATGGCTCCAGCCTGAGTGCATGGAATTGCGGCTGTGTCGCGAACCGATCCGCAATCGCCTGCCGGCCCGCAGTTGCAGCATGAATGCGTGCGAGTGCGGCGCCGACCTGCGCTGCAAATGCGCGATCGGGGTAGCCGGCGGCGAGCTGCGCCTTCCATACCGGATACGTTTCAGGCCGCAGATACTCCATCGCAAACATATGCCGGCCAGTGTCTTCCCCGATCACCTTCGGCACCAGCGCCGGATCGATTTGCGCGACCAGCTTCAGCCATTCCACTTCCGTATGTGCGCGTGCCGCTGGCGCGTGCCAATCCGCTGCCACGCGCAGCTTCGGTAAAGCGCGCTTCAACACGAAGGCGCCGCGGCGGACCGTATCGATCCGCCATACGTCGCAGGAAACACCACCAGAAAGCGCTGCGGCATCAAATGATTCGCCGGAGACAATCAACCGCATGGCGACGAGAGCCGCGGCAATCTCCCCGTAGGTTTCTGGGCGGTTTTCCTGCATCTGGTCCGGCGCGCTCGGAACGGCCAATATGGGCGAAGGGTTGCGGCGCGACAAATGCTCGAACATTCACACCGGTCTGCCGAGGCGCTTGCCGACGCGATCATCCGCGAGCTGAACGGCCATGTCGTTCTTGGCCTGCCGCTCGGGCTGGGCAAGGCCAATTACATCGCCAACGCGCTGTACACGCGCGCAGCTGCCGATCCATCGATCCGCCTGCAAATCTTCACCGCGCTCACGCTCGAGAGGCCGCTCTTCCGCAGCGAGCTGGAGCGGCGCTTCCTCGAGCCCGTGCTCGACCGGCTGTTCGGCTCCTATCCGAGCCTCGAATACGCCCAGGCGCTTCGGCACGGAACGCTGCCAAAGAATATCGAGGTCCATGAATTCTTCGTGCTCGCGGGGCGCTGGCTTGGCGTGCCGCGCATGCAGCAGAACTACATTGCAGTGAACTACACCGACGCCGCGCCGCTGTTGATGGCACGCGGCGTGAATGTGGTGGGGCAGCTCGTGGCGAAGCGCGGGAAAGCCGCTGACACGCGCTACAGCCTCTCCTGCAACACGGACGTGACGCTGGACATGCTCGCCGCTCGCGCGCGCGGTGACGCGAAGTTTTTGCTGGTCGGGCAGGTGAATTCCGAGCTGCCATTCATGACCGGCGACGCCGATCTGCGTGCTACCGCGTTCGATGCGGTTCTGGACGATCCATCCACGGATTTTCCGTTGTTCGCGCCGCCGAAGGAGCCGATCAGCGTGCCGGAATACGCCGCCGGTTTTCACATTGCCCGGCTGATTCCGGATGGCGGCACGCTACAGATTGGGATCGGCGAAGAGGGTGATGCGGCTGTCCATGCGCTCATCCTGCGCCACGCACAGAATGCCGCCTTCCGCGAAGCGCTAGCGCGGCTTGATCCGGACAGTCAATCCGCACCGCTTTCGCATCTCGCGCCTTTCAATATCGGCCTCTACGCGGCCACCGAAATGCTGGTAGACGGCCTTCTGCATCTTCGAACAGCGGGCGTGCTGAAGCGTGAAGTCGAAGGCGCGGTGGCGCATGCGGCCTTCTTCATCGGGCCTAAGGATTTCTACCGTGCGCTTCTCGAGATGCCGGAAAGCGAGCGCGCGAAATTCCAGATGAAGGCGGTGTCCTTCACCAATCACCTTTATCGGGATGAGGAGCGCAAGCGCGCCGCACGCGTGAACGCCCGCTTCGTCAACAGCACGATGATGGCGACCTTGCTCGGCGAAGCAGCGTCGGACACGCTGGACGATGGCCGCATTGTGAGTGGTGTGGGCGGCCAGCACGATTTCGTGGCGCAGGCCTTTGCGCTCGATGGCGCGCGCTCCATTTTGATGTTGAAGGCGACTCGTAAATCCCGCGGCCGGTGGGCGAGCAATATTCGCTGGTCGTGCCGCCACCTGACTATTCCGCGGCCGCTTCGCGATATCGTGGTCACCGAATACGGTGTGGCGGATCTACGCGGCAAAAGTGATGCGGAGTGCATCGCTGCCATGCTGGCGATTTCAGATTCCCAATTTCAACCGGACTTGCTGCGCCAGGCCAAAGATGCCGGGAAAATCGACAGGGCCTATGAGATACCACCTGCACACCGCGACAACACCCCGGGGCGCATCGCGCAGGCGCTTGCGCCATTCCGCGCCCGGGGTCTGCTCCCGTTGTTTCCGCTCGGAACCGACCTCACGCCCACCGAACAGCAATTGGTTCCTGCGTTGGCGCTGCTCAGCGAAAGCGCGGAGTCCCCGACTGACCTGTTCCGGCTCGCCACGGCGGGGCTCTTATCCGGTTCGGCTGCGCATTTCATCGAGCCGCTCTTGCGCCTTGGACTGGTCGAGCCCAAGTCGCTGAGAGATCGCCTCTATCGCGTGCTGGTATCGGGTGCCTTGGTCAGAACAGCAGGCCGGATCGGCTAGGCGGACTCGCCGACCTTGCTGTTCATTGCGTCCTGGATGAACTTCCGGCGCTCCTTGCCCTTCAAGTTCTTCGTCTTGGCAGATTCTCTCGCCTGCTTCATCGCAGGCTTAAGCTCGTCCTTCAGCTTGGCGCGGACCTTCTGCTTGATCTCGCCCTCAGGCACGCCCTGTTTCTTTAAGTCAGCGGCATATTGCTGCCGCATCTGCTTCACGAGCGGGTTCTTCTTTTTCTTCCTGCCCTGCTTGCCTTTGTCCGCTCCAGCGCCTGCGCCAGCCTGAGCCGCAGCGCCGGCCTTGCCTGCTTTGGCGGCCTTACGCGCCGCCCGATCCTTTGCCATTGACACCCTCGTCTGGTGAAATTCGCCTTACCTCTAAGCGGGCACGCAAGGCGGCGCAAGTCCGGCTTGGCGTTCCTGCAACCGTCACTCCGATGTCGAGGGATTGTCTTTTAGCACGATCGCGAAAAGGCCCTTGCGGTTGAAGCGGCGCTCGTCCGGGCGCACCGGCTCGGCTTCGCAGATGACCGCCCGGAAGCCTGAGAAGGCGCGGCAGAACGAGCCGAAGCCGCCATTGGAATCGATATCGTCGATCACCAAGGCGCCTCCGGGCCGCAAGCTCCTCCAGGCGCGGTCCAGCTCGAAGCGGACATTTCGCTCTGTATGCAAACTGTCGTGAATGAACAGATCGATGGTGCCGAGGCTTTTCAGCAGACCCGGCAGGCGCCGGCGGCTGGAGCCAGCGATCAGGTTCCAGCGGCTTCTGAGGTTCGGTGGGACTGCGATGCCGACGCGAGCCCGGGTTTCGGGATTCAGCGGCGGCCGATCGATGCTGAACAGGCCACCGGAGCCGTTGCGCGCCAATGCCTCGAGAATCAAGCGTGAGGTGAAACCGTGCGCTACGCCAGTCTCGACTACCTGCTGCGGCCTCAGGTGTCGCACCAGGCACCAGATAGCGCGAACCAGTGCGGTGTCGCCGTCGTTGAACCCCGCAAAGCTCTCGGGTCCGACATTCACGCCTTGGCCGCGAACATGTTCGACAGTCTGCAGCCACGGAGTCCAGAATTCCGACTGCTGCGCGCACGGCCAATCCAGGCCGAGCCAATTGTGCAGGGTGTGCTCCCAGTCGTACTGCGCTTCATAGTGGTGGACAGGGTTTCTGTACTCCCACGTCTGCACAATACGGTCCTGCAGTTTGTCAATCAGGGCGGCAGGATCGTGGGTCAGCGCGGCTGCGAGGCGCTTGGGGTAGGCCGCCGCGTGGTTGAGAACAGAACTGAGCATGTCAGTTCCTTGCCGCAATTGCCGCCGAAGGGATGTTGGAATTGGCGGCAAATGGCATTTCTCTGTGCGCGACCGCTGCGATGCTGGCCTTCGCCGGGCGCGACATATTTTCGAGGCATGCGCGCAAAATGATTGGATCGTCCCATGGCACATCATGGTGGCCGATCTTCAGGTATTGGCTGTCCGGATTGAGCGACCACTCCCCGGGAAAAAACACGACCGTATCGTTGGCGATGGCGGGCCGCGGTTTCGCGCTGGGCATCAGGCAGGAAGCAAGTGCGGCGGCCAGATCGCGGCCCGGTCCATAGGCCAGTGTGCCACCCTGCGTTGCGCGAGGGTTGATCTCCAGCAAGTGCACATGGCCTGCGTTGTCGCGAATGAAGTCAATGCCGTGCAGCCCGGTGAGGCTGAAATGGCGTGCGATGAGGCGCGTGGCCTCGGCAATTTCCGGGCAATCGACGCGCCGGATGACACTTGGCGGCCCGATGTCGCCGTCCGTTTTCAGCATGTCGTAGTAGATTGCCCCCACGACTTCGCCGTTCCATGCCGCAAAGGCGCTTGCTGCCGGTCTGCCGGGAATAAATTTCTGAATGCTGACGGCTCGGCGCTTCGGCGCGATCGCATCCATCAAACAATGGGCATCGTGGCGCTTCCACGCGCGCGCGGCAGACCGCAGCCGCGATGGCGCATTCGCAAGCTTGAGCCAGGCTTGGTGAGCTTCCTCGCGCGTTTTCGCGACGATCACGCCTTCGCCGCCCCAGCTGCCGTCTGCCTTCAGCACGGCCGGCAGCCCAACGATCCTGAGGCAATCATCGAGCGCCTGCTCGGTCATGATTGGAAGGGTTTCGGGCGTCCGGATGCCCAAGCCGCGGGCGATGCGGATTGCGGTCTCCCGCGCCATGATCCGCGCGTATTGCGCAGGTTCGCCGAGCGATCGCTCGATGACCTTGGCGACCGCGGAATCCGTTGCTTCGCGAGCATAGAGCCGCCGCAGATTCGCTACAGCCCGATCGTCGCAGCTGACGATCAGGTCCGGCTGGGCCGTCGCGATGGCGGTACGCAGCGAACTTGATGCGAATATGGGACTGTAGGTGTGGCTGGCTGAAACATATCGGCTTGCATGCACCGGCGCGCCCTCCGGCGCCACGGCCGCAACGCTGCAGCCGGCCCGTGCAAAGCCCGCCGCATGTCTGGCGGTGGATGTCCACGCCACCGTCGTGGAGATCAGAATCTTGCAGGGCATCCGCGCATGTCCCTTTTCGCAACGTGGCGGGTCTTCTGCATGAAGTATTCCTGGCACAAGTCTGGAAAGCGGGAGAGGCGTGCCCCGGAATGCGGGGTTTCTGGCCAACTGTGAGACGCACGTCTCAATACGGAACGACGGAGACCGGCATGAACAAAGTTTGCGATGTAGCTGTAATCGGCGGAGGGCCGCACGGCCTTTCTCTGGCCGCCCATCTGGCGGCCCGCGGGATAGATTTCCGCGTGTTTGGAAAGCCTTTGAGCACTTGGGGCGAGCACATGCCCCGGAACATGGTGCTGAAGTCGGATGGATTTGTGTCCAACCTCTCGGCGCCGTCGCCGGATTCCACCCTTAAGGCGTGGTGCGGCAAGAACGGTGTTCCGTATGCGGACGAGGGCCTGCCCGTCCCGCTGGACACCTTTCTTACCTACGCCAACGCCTTCCGCAAACGCTACGTGCCGATGCTGGAGGAAACCAATGTTATGGCCCTGCGGTCAGAAGGCGACATCTTTGAATTGACGCTCGAAACCGTTGAGCGGTTCAAAGCGCGCAATGTCGTGCTTGCCATCGGCATTACGTCCTTTGCCTATACCCCGCCGGTTCTGGCGCAACTCCCGAAGCAATACGTGTCGCACAGCTACGAGCACCGCGACGGCGACGGATTCAAAGGCAAGGAAGTGGCGGTCGTCGGCCGCGGTGCCTCCGCCGTCGACCTTGCCTGGTTGCTGCACGAGCAAGGCGCTTCTGTGCGCATCGTGGCCCGTTCCTCGGAGATCGAATTCAACAAGGTTCCGGACGCTTACGAAGAAAGTCTCATCGGCAAGCTGCACCGCCCCGCCTCCGGTATCGGCCGCGGCTGGAAGTCGTTGTTCTGCGCGCAGGCGCCCCTGCTGTTCTATCGCTTGCCGGAAGCCATGCGGATGCGCGCCATCGGCAGTCACATGCATCCGGCCGGTGGCTGGTTCATGCGCGAGAAGATAGAGCAGAACGTCCCGCTGCTGCTCGGCCGTTCGATCAAGAGCGCAGAGGCGCGCAACGGGCAGGTGAGCCTGAAACTCGCCGACCGCAGCGGCAATGAAGAGGTGGTGGTCTGCGATCATGTGATCGCCGCGACCGGCTATCAGCCAGACCTCCGCAAGGTGCCGTTTCTTTCGCCGGATCTGGTGGCGAAGATCAGCCCGCGTGAGAACGTGACGCTGCTCTCGGACACGTTCGAAACTTCGATGAAGGGACTATACGCCGTGGGTCTCGCCGCCATGCACAATTTTGGCCCGCTGATGCGGTTCATGGTCGGCGCCGAATTCGCCGCGCCCCGCGTAGCAACGGCGCTGGATCGCCGCCTCGGCCGCACTTCGGAGCGGCGCGCCGCCTAGCCTTTCTCCCTGGAAGCCTCCGTCACCTTCGGGCGCGCCATCGGTCAGATGGCGCGCTCATTTTTTTGCTGCCACCGCCCTTGCGAACGGTGCCCGCGCCATGTTTGTTCGCTGCCTGCGCCGTAGTCGGTCGGGGCGGTTTGGGCGCTCCCATACGAACGAGAGCTTCCATGCGCCGAATTCTTCTGCTGTCCGCCGTCACCGTGATCGCGCTGGCCACCCTTGCAGCCGCCCCGCCGCCTCCGCCGCAGGACGAGAAGTCCCTCGAAAAAAACTTCGACGCCGCCATCGACCAGAACGAGATGCGCGACTGGCTGAAGAACCTGGCGTCAGAGCCCAATCATGTCGGCTCGCCGCACGACAAGGCGAATGCAGAATTCATCCTGGGCCTGTTCAAGAAGTTCGGCTGGGATGCGCATATCGAAACCTTCAACGTGCTCTATCCCACGCCGATCAGCGAAACGGTCGAGCTGCAAGGCCCGAAACCCTTCAAGGCGACGCTGCAGGAACCGAACATTCCAGGCGACACTACCTCGCGCTCGAAGCAGCCTTCGCTGCCGGCCTATCTCGCCTACCAGGGTGACGGCGATGTCACCGCGCCGCTGGTCTATGTGAACTACGGCATGCAGGACGACTACAAGGCGCTCGCTCGCCTTGGCGTCGATGTGAAGGGCAAGATCGTGATCGCGCGCTACGGCGGTGGCTGGCGCGGCCTGAAGCCGCTGCTAGCGCAAATGCACGGCGCGGCGGGCTGCCTGATTTATTCCGACCCGTCCGATGATGGCTATTCGGTAGACGCCGCGTATCCCAACGGGCCGGCGCGTCCCGCCCACGGCTTTCAACGCGGCTCGGTCGAAGACATGCCGATCTACACCGGTGACCCGCTCACACCCGGCGTCGGCGCGACGGCGAACGCCAAGCGGCTGGATCGCTCCAGGGCGCCTGTCATTCTGAAAATTCCTGCGCTGCCGATTTCCTACGCCGATGCGCAGGTGCTGCTCTCCAACATGGGCGGCCGAGTGGTGCCGGAAAGCTGGCGTGGGCGGCTACCGATCACCTACCGCGTGGGGCCGGGCAAGGCGCCCGTTCATCTAGTGGTGAAATCCGATTGGAGCCTGAAACCGATCTATGACGTCATCGCCATGCTCAAGGGCTCGATCTACCCCGACCAGTGGGTTGTGCGCGGCAATCATCACGATGGCTGGGTTTACGGCG
>DASXGS010000399.1:0-2409 GCA_036488975.1 Rhizomicrobium sp.
AGCGGACGGCACCGGCTTCAAAGGCCCGCAGCCTTCGGAAGCAGACGATCGCGAATGGCGGGCCGACCCGTCGGACGGCATGCGGCCGCTGCAGCACATTCGCGAAACGTTCAAGGCAGAAGCCGCATGAGCAAGCCGCGCATTGTCGCCATCGTTCAGGCGCGCATGGGCTCTACGCGCCTGCCCGGAAAGGTGCTGAAGCCGATCGCCGGACAGCCGCTCCTCTGGCACATCGTGCACCGGCTGCGCCGCTCGAAATCGATCGGCGAGATTGCCATCGCGACAAGCACAAATCCGCGTGACGACGCCATTGTGGAGTTCGGCAAGGAAAACGCCGTCGGCGTGATCCGAGGTCCCGAAGACGACGTGCTGGCGCGGTTCGCGCTGGCCGCAGCCGCGCTCGATCCCGATTTCATTGTGCGGGTTTCCTCGGATGCACCGTTCATCGAGGCCGGATTTATCGATCACCTGCTGAATGCGCTGATTGCCCAGGATGGCGACTATGTGCTGCTGGAAGAGGGCGCGGTTGCCGCGCACGAGGGCGTCGATCCGTTTTCCCGCCGCGCGCTGAACAAGCTGTTGGCGGAGGCGCACGACGATCCTGTCGCGCGTGAGCATGTCACCGGCTACTTCAAGCAGCATCCTGAGTTCGTGAACATCGTGCGTGCGCCTGCCTATCCGCCGCTCGCCCGCGAAGGCGTGCGCCTTACCATCGACACGCCGGACGATCTCGCCTTCATAGAAGCGATCCACAGCCGCATGAACGCGCAAGCTGGAGAAGCCTCGCTTTCCGATCTGCTGCTACTCCTCGAGCGCGAGCCGCAGCTGAAACAGATGAATGCCCACGTGAAGCAAAAGAGCCTGGCCGCGCGGCCGGCGCTGGCGCTGATCCGCTGCGATGGCGGCGGCCGCTTCGGGTATGGGCATGTCAAGCGCATGCTGTCGCTGGCACGCAGCATGCGGGATCGCGAAGGCCTTGGCGTCAGCTTCGCGGTGAACGGCACGGCTGCTGCGCTCGAACCCATCAAGAGCGCTGGATTCGAAGCCACGCTGGTGAACGGCGCGCGCGACTATGAACAACTGTCTCGCATCATCACGGACATCGCGCCCGACCTGCTGATCTGCGACATGCGCGAGGGTGCGCATGAACGGCAGTTACGGAGTTTGCGCAAACGCGTTTCGTTGCTCGCGATTGTGGACGATGGCTCGGACCGGCGGCTGGCGGCGGATGTCGCGTATTATCCACCGGTGCCGCAGGCGATGGCGCTCGATTGGAGCGACTCGCATTGCACCCCGCGTATCGGCTGGGAATGGGTGCTGATGGGCTCCGGCCGTTCGGTCGAACCTGCGCCTCCGCGCTCCGCCGAACCTTTGCTGCTTGTCACAATGGGCGGCAGCGATCCTGCGGGATTGACGGTCCGTGCCGCGCGATCGCTTTCACGGCTCAACGGACTTTTCCGCGCGCGTTTCGTCATCGGGCCTGGCATGCGGCAAGAGTTTGCAGACCAAATCGCGGCGATGGACCGGAGGTTCGAACCGGTTGTCGGCGTCAACGATCTCAGTCGCGAATTTGCCGTGGCCGACCTGGCGCTGTGCGCGTTCGGTGTCACCGCCTATGAGCTGGCGGCGCACGGTGTGCCGGCGTTGTACCTGTGCCTGACCGACGATCACGCACGCTCGGCTTCGGCCTTCGAGCGCGCCGGCATGGGCCTTTCGCTGGGATTGCACGATTGCGTCGAAGACGACGAAATCGCCGATGCCACGCGCGATCTGCTGGCCGATACGGCGCAGCGGCAAGCGATGCACGCGGCGGGGATCATGACGCTCGATGGCGAAGGAGCCACCCGCGTTGCGGCCGATCTCACGCGCCTGCTGGAAGAGCGGCGGCAAACAGCGCGTTCAGCTGCGTAGCGGCTTTTGCAAACACATCGGCCCAATCGCCGGCCCGCTCCGGCATGATGCAACGGCACAACGGCGCAAACGGTTCGTAGTCCGTGCCGAAGCTCGTCCAACTCGTGTCGTACAGCACCTTGTATGTGGGCACGCCAGCGCCCGCAGACAGCCATGACACCGCCGTCGGCGCGCTGACCACCGCATCGAGCGCGGCAAGCATCGCGCAATTGCGGTCCAGCTCCTGCTTCTGATCGATTCCCTGCGGCACCAGAATGCGGCGGCTGCTCATTCGTTCGAGCGCGGCTATTTCATCTGCCGCGGCGTCGTACTGCACGCACACGATGGTTCCGGGCAGCGCACGGATGAACTTCGCCCAGGCTTCCAGCGGTGCGAATTGCAGATTGCGCGCGCCGCCCATCTTGCCGCTGCGCCAGCAAATCCCGATCGACGGGCCTTCGAAGGCATCGAACAGTGCACGCCAGCTCTTTCGCTCATCGGAATCGGGCGCAAGATACG
>DASXGS010000403.1:0-2690 GCA_036488975.1 Rhizomicrobium sp.
GAAATGCGACAGGCGCCATTCTTCGGCTGGATTCGCGATCTCTCCGCGCCCGACCCCACCTCCATCTGGAATCTGTTTGGGCTGTTGCCGTGGCACACGCCCGCGTTCATCCCGGCATTCCTGGTTGTCGGCGTGTGGCCGCTGGTGATGGGCGCCACCCAGTGGCTCCAGACCAAGATGAATCCGGCACCGGCCGATCCGGTGCAGGCGCGCATGTTCACCTTCATGCCCCTGATCTTTACCTTCATGCTGGCGAATTTCCCTGCCGGTCTGGTGATCTATTGGACGTGGAGCAACCTGCTCTCGATGATCCAGCAATACGTGATCATGCGGCGCGAGGGCGCCGAGATTCACCTGTTCAACAATCTGAAGCTGGCGAACCTCACGAAACGGCTCGCGCCGCCCAAGCCAGAACCCGGCGAATAGGCTGCTGCTTCGTGAACGCGGAAGAACATGCCCGCCGATTGTTTAGCGGGACTTGCGACTTCGTGGCGGGCGCGGCTGCGCTTGAAGCATTGCCTGAATATCATCTTCCGGAAGTCGCCTTTGTCGGCCGCTCCAATGTCGGCAAATCGAGCCTTATCAATGCCCTGACGAACCGGAAGAGCCTGGCGCGCGTGTCGCACACGCCCGGCCGCACGCGGCAGATCAATCTGTTTCGCCTGCGCGACGCGCTGATGCTCGCAGATCTGCCCGGCTATGGCTTCGCACGCGTCTCGAAGGCGGAAGCGGCGCACTGGAACGCGCTCATCAGCGCCTATCTCCACACACGAAAGAATCTCCGCCGCGTGATGCTGCTGATCGATGCACGCCGCGGCCTGATGGACTCCGATCGACAGGTGATGGCGCTACTCGATAAGGCGGCCGCCTCCTATCAGTTGGTACTCACCAAATCCGATGCATTGAAACCCGCCGCCTGCGATGAGCTTCGCACCGGCGTGTCGCAGTCACTGGCAGCCCATCCGGCGGCATTGGCGGATGTGCTGGCCGCCTCTGCCGAAACCGGCGCGGGAATCCCCGAGTTGCGGACGGCGCTCGGTCAACTCTCCGCGGGTGACGGTTGCCGCAATGGCGGCCCGGCGGGCTCTGGGGTATAAGTCCGCGAGCCGAAGGATCTCCATGGCACTCCAGGAAGACATCACGCCGGACCGGAACCTGCGCACGCTGGCGCGCTGGCGCTCCACCGCGCGCGTGCTGGTGGAGGCGCTGCCATACATCCTGCGGTACGACGGCCAGACGATCGTGGTGAAATATGGCGGCAACGCCATGCAGGACGGCGTCGCCCAGAATTTCGCGCAAGACATCGTGCTGATGAAGCAGACGGGGATCGATCCCCTGGTGGTGCATGGCGGCGGCCCGCAGATCGGCACCATGCTGAAACGGCTCTCCATTCCCTCCACCTTCGTTGACGGCTTGCGGGTGACCGATGCTGCCAGTATCGAGGTGGTCGAAATGGTGCTGACCGGCTCGATCAACAAGCAGATCGTAAGCGGCATCAACGCGGCGGGCGGACGCGCGGTCGGCATTTCCGGCAAGGACGGAAATCTCGTTGTCGCGCGCAAGCTTCAGCGGACCAAGCTCGACCCGGCCACGCTGCAGCCGAAGAACGTTGACCTCGGATTTGTCGGCGAGCCGGAAGCGGTGAATGCGGAAGTGCTGCGCACCATCATCAATTCCGACCTTATTCCGGTGGTGGCACCCATCGGCGTGGGCCGCGATGGCGAAACCTATAACATCAATGCCGACACGGTGGCGGGCGCCATCGCCGGCGCGATGACTGCCGCCCGCCTGCTGCTGCTGACCGATGTGGAAGGCGTGCTCGACCGCGAGGGCAAGCTGATTCAGAAGCTGACGGTCGGCGAAGCGCGCGCGCTGATCGCCGACGGCACGATTTCCGGCGGCATGATCCCCAAGCTGGAGACGGCCATCGATGCGGTTGAACAAGGCGTGAAGGCCGCCGTGATTCTCGATGGGCGAATCCCCCATGTCATCCTGCTCGAGCTGTTCACCGAGCATGGCGCGGGAACCATGATCACGGCATGAACCTGCCGCGCCTTCCAATTGCGATCGGCATCGTTTTCGGCACGCTGTTTGTGGGCGCGGCTACGGCTCATGCCGAGCTGCGGCTATGCAATCAGACGAGCTACATCGTGTACGCGGCCCTCGGTGCTGCAACCAAGTCCGAACTCGATACGCGGGGCTGGACGCGCATCGTGCCCGGCGATTGCGCCACGCCCATTCCCGATCCGCTGAACGCCCCCGCCTATTTCGTATACGCGCACACTTCGCAAGCGCATTCCGGGCCATCGCGCGCCTGGGGCGGCAATGTGATGATCTGCGCCCGCGACACCAATTTCTTTCAGAAGATGAAGCTGCCGATCCATGCCTGCCCGGGCAGCGAATACTACAAGATGCCTTTCGCGGTGCTCGACCGGCACGGCAAGAGCTCATGGACGATGACGTTCAGCGAAGCTGCCAACCTGAAGACACTAAGAGACGCGAAGCGCGCCGGCATCAACCGGCTGCTCGAGGACTTGGGCTACCACGTCAACGTACCGGGCGAACGGGCGCGTGATCTCGCCATCGAGGATTTCCGCCGGCGCATGAAGATGCCGGCCGACGCCACCGACGCCGACATGTTTGCCGCGCTCGAAACGCAAGCCATGAGGTCCGCAGCGCCCGCGGGCTAT
>DASXGS010000039.1:0-5761 GCA_036488975.1 Rhizomicrobium sp.
CATCCTTGCTTACGCGCAAGAGCGGCCGCACTGGCAGGTGCTGTTCGATGTCGACAAGTTCGACCACGATACGGGCAAGAACTGGGTGTGGCAGGGCGCTGACTGCACACCTTCGTTCAGCCGCTGCCTGGTGTCGCTGTCACCCGGCGGCACCGACGCGCACGAGGTGCACGAGTTCGATCCGAAAGCCGGTAAATTCGCCGATAGCGGCTTCGAATTGACCGAGGCAAAGTCGGAAGCGCGCTACATCGACGACGACACGATCCTGTTCGTTACCGATTTCGGTCCCGGCTCGATCACGCCATCCTCCTACCCGCGGACTGCGAAGCTGTGGCATCGCGGCGAACCGCTAAGCGCGGCAAAGACGGTTTATTCGACGAAGATGAGCGACATCGGCGCCAATCTGCTCGTTTATCACGGACCGTATGGTGTGGTTCCCATCGTGGTGCGCACAATCAGTTCCTTCACCGCCGAATTTTTCTTCGTGCGAACCGACGGCACGGCAGTGAAGCTGCCGATCCCCCTCGGCGCAGATGTGAAAGGGGTGACGCAAGGCAATCTGATTATCCTGTTGCGCGATGCGTGGACGCCGGCAGGCGGCAAACCCATCGCCAAAGGTTCGCTGGTTGCCTTCCCGGTGCTCGATTTCGCCAAGACCGGCAAAATGCCGGAAGTCGCGACGCTTTATGCACCGGGGCCGCATGCGATGATTGAGGCGACGGTGTCCGCAGGGCGCGATGCGGTCTATGCGCCGATCTATGAGGACGTGATCGGCTCGATCCACGAATTCCGTTTTGGGGATGGCAAATGGACGGACTCCATTTTGCCGATGCCGAAGCAGGGTTCGACGGAAGTGGTTTCGACCAACGACTGGGGACCAGACGCCTATTTCACCTACGAAAGTTTCGCCCAACCGCCGACCTTGTATGCGTACGGCGGCGCGGATGCGCCAAAGGCGATCAAATCGGAGCCCGCGCGCTTCGATGCGTCCAATCTGGCGGTGACGCAGAATTGGGTGACTTCGCGCGACGGCACGAAGGTGCCGTACTTCCTGATCCGTCCGAAGGATGCAATGGGCGCAATTCCCACCATCCTCTACAGCTATGGCGGCTTCGAGCTGTCGCTGAATCCCTGGTACTGGAACGACGGCCATCGCCCGATCTATCCAGGCGAACCGTGGTTCTCGAAAGGCGGCGCGATTGCCGTGGCCAATATCCGCGGCGGCGGCGAGTTTGGGCCGCGATGGCACCAGGCGGCGCTGAAGGAACATCGTCAGCGCGCGTTCGACGATTTCGCGGCCGTTGCCATGGACCTTGAGAAGCGCGGTCTCACCACGCCCAGACAGCTTGGTATTGTCGGCGCTTCGAATGGCGGTGTGCTGACGACCGTGACCATGACGCAGCATCCGGAGCTGCTGAACGCCGTGGTGTCGCAGCGCCCGCTTGTCGACATGGTGCGCTACACGCGGTTCGGCGCCGGGCAATCCTGGACGGAGGAGTATGGCGACCCGGCGAACGCGAGGGATCGCGCGTGGCTTGCGAAATACTCCGCTTACCAGAACGTGAAAGCAGGGGTGAAATACCCGCCGGTGCTGTTCATCACCGAAACCACCGACGATCGCGTGACGCCGGTCTGGGCGCGCATGATGGCGGCGAAAATGGAAGCGCAGGGCCACGACGTGCTGTTCTATGAAACGGCGGAGGGCGGTCACGGCGGGGGCGTCACCCACGCGGCCGAAGCCGAATACTGGGCCCTCTCTTACACCTTCTTCCGCCAGAAGCTGGGATTGGAAGATGGCCACTCGGCAGCTGCCGGCTTACCGCACGCCAATCTCCCCCCGAAATAGTCGTCAGATTCTGATCGAAGTGGGCAATTTGTGGTGGCGGCAAGTACGACATAGACCCGGCTTGCGGTAATCAACAGAACATTGTAGATTATCAGTAAATGGGTCAGGAAATACCTGCTCATGGGACGAAACGAAGCGGGAGTCGAACCTCGCCAAGCACGGCTACGACTTTGCCGATATGGCAGAGGTGTTCGACGGGCGCCTTGTGGTGACGCGACGGGATCTGCGGTTCGGCTACAGCGAGCTGCGCTACAATATGCTTGCGGAATTCCACGGGCGAATTGTGAACGTGACGTTCACGCCACGCGCCGGCAAGGCGCATCTGATTTCTGTGCGTCCGGCCAGCCGCGATGAAAGGAAGGTTTACAATGAAAAGAAGGAGCGGACCGGTTTCTAAGGATCATAGCGGCCGCACCGACTGGAAGCGGATCGCGAAACTGAGCGATCAGGAGATCGAGCGAATAGCCGTACACGATGCAGAGAACCCGGCGACCAAGAAGGAGGATTGGGCAGAGGCGTTTATCGGTCTGCCTCCGCATAAAACTCCCGTGAATGCGAACTTCGATGTCGATGTGGTGCAATGGTTCAAATCCCGGGGTCGCGGCTACCAGGCACACATGAACGCCGTGCTGCGTCACTACATGGAGGTGCATCGCACGGAATATATTTACGAGCGCTGTGTGGAGGCCATCCTGAAAAAGCGCCTGCTCGCCTTCAGGTATCAGGGGTTCAATCGTGTCGTGTGTCCGCACGTATTGGGCAGCGGGAAGGAGAAGCTTCGCCTGCTGGCTTTCCAGATCGGCGGGGAGAGCAGTCAGCCGCTCCCGCGGGAAGGGATATGGCGTTGCTTTAGCTTGAATGAAATCGAAGCACCTGAGCTGCAGGAAGGCAAATGGCGCACTGCCGAGAGGCATGAGCGGCCAAACACATGCGTCGTTGACGTGCACATCGATATCAATCGGCATGCGAAGCAGCACTTCGACTGGAAGTCCATGAAGTGGCGAGAACCCGCGCTTTAGAGGGTGCCACCTGTCTGGGCATTGGATGTACGGAGCAGCCGAGGCCGCTGCTTCGAAATGTTGACTTCCATGTAGGGCGGCCCTAAATCCCGCCCGTTCCGGGAAGCCGTATGACTTTCCGGTCGCGGGCTTAGGTTCGTGATCGCCCCCAGGCAGCGCAGGTGCGCCCCCTGGGGCGCTTGTGCTTTGTAACGAGGATTCATGTTCGACACGCTGCAGAAGCGCCTGACGGAAACCTTTGACCGCCTGCGCGGGCGCGGCGCGCTGACGGAAGCCGATGTCGACGAAGCGATGCGCGAGATTCGCATCGCGCTGATCGAAGCCGATGTGGCGCTGCCAGTCGTCAAGCAGTTCGTCGATCGCGTGCGCCCGCGGGCGACCGGCGCCGAAGTCATCCGCTCCGTGACGCCGGGCCAGCAGGTCGTCAAGATCGTGCACGACGCACTGGTCGAAACCTTGGGCCAGGAATCCAGGGGGCTCGATCTGGGGTCGCCGCCCTCGCCCATCCTGATGGTGGGTTTGCAGGGCTCCGGCAAGACCACGACCTCCGCCAAGCTCGGGCTGCTGCTGCAAGGCAAAGAGAAGAAGCGCGTGCTGATGGCGTCGCTCGACGTGCGCCGCCCCGCCGCCATGGAGCAACTGAAGATCCTCGGCGAGCAGGCAGGCGTGCCGACCTTGCCGATCGTCGCCAACCAGACGCCGGTCGATATCGCGCGGCGCGCCATGGCCGCAGCGCGGGTAGGCGGTTACGATGCGCTGATCCTCGACACGGCCGGCCGCCAGCACATCGACGAACAACTGATGGCGGAAGTGGCAGCGGTGCGCGATGCCACCAAGCCGCACGAAACCATTCTGGTGGCCGACAGCCTGACCGGTCAGGATGCGGTGAATATCGCGAAGAGCTTCAACGACCGCGTGCCGCTCTCCGGCATCATCCTGACACGCTCCGATGGCGACGCGCGCGGCGGCGCCGCACTTTCGATGCGCAGCGTCACGGGCGCGCCGATCAAGTTCCTCGGCGTGGGCGAAAAGCTCGATGCGCTGGAGCCGTTCCATCCCGAGCGGGTTGCCAACCGCATTCTCGACATGGGCGATGTGGTGAGCCTGGTCGAAAAGGCGGCGGAAGTTCTCGACAAGGACAAGGCCGAGAAGCTCGCGGCGAAGATGCGCAAGGGCGAGTTCGACATGAACGATCTCGCCGAACAGCTGCGCCAGATGAAGAAAATGGGCGGGATGACCGGCGTGCTGTCGATGCTGCCGGGTGTCGGCAAGATCAAGGATCAGATGGCGGCCGCGGGCCTGGACGACAAAATCCTCACGCGGCAGGAAGCGATCATTTCTTCAATGACGCGGAAAGAACGGGCCAGCCCGGATGTGCTGAATGGCTCGCGCCGCAAGCGCATTGCCGCGGGCGCCGGCGTGGAGGTGAGCGAAGTGAACCGCCTCATGAAAATGCACCGGCAAATGGCCGACGTGATGAAACAGATGAAAAAACTGGGCGGACGCCTGCCCGCAGGGCTGTCCGGCATCATGCCCGGCGGCGCGATGCCGAAACTTCCGCCCGGTATGTTTCCGGGCCGCAGGTAGTCAGCACACGAACATACGAAGGAGAACGGTATGTCATTGAAAATCAGACTGGCGCGCGGAGGGACCAAGAAGCGGCCGCACTACGGCATCGTGGTTGCGGATTCGCACAGCCCGCGCGATGGCCGCTTCATCGAGAAGATCGGCTTCTACAATCCGCTCCTGCCGAAGGACCATGCCGACCGGTTGAAACTCGATTTCGAGAAGGCGAAAGCTTGGATGGCGAAAGGCGCCACCGCCACGGATCGTGTGCACCGCTTCCTCGCCGACGCGGGCCTGGTGAAGCCGCTGCAGAAGAGCAATCCCGAAAAGTCCAAGCCTAAGAAGAAGGCGCAAGAGCGCGCCGCCGCGGCTGCCAAATCGGCCGAAGCCCCGGCGGCGTAGCCTAGAGCATCCGAGTTCGCGCAATGCGAGACGTTCTCCTCGGGGTAGTGATCGGCGCTCAGGGGCTGAAGGGAGAGGTCAAGGTGAAGACCTTTACCGAAGCGCCGGAAAACCTGAGCGCGTATGGTGCACTGCACACGCGCGATGGCCGCAAGTTTGAAATCTCGACACTGCGCGATGCAGGCGGCCTTGCGATTGTGCGCTTCGACGGTGTCGATAGCCGGGAGGCCGCGGAATCGCTGAAGGGCGCGGAACTGTATGTCACGCGAGCGACGTTTCCGGGGACCGACGAACACGAGTTCTATCATGCCGATCTGCTGGGGCTGCGCGCCGACGACGAGTTGGGGCGCAGCATCGGCAAGGTGATCGCGATTCACAATTTCGGCGCGGGCGACGTGATCGAAATTGCGCGCGACGACGACAAGGGCACGGTGCTGATGCCGTTCACCCGCGAGGTCGTTCCCACCATTGACATTGCGGAAGGGCGTATCGTCATCGCGGCACCCGAGGAAGTGGAAGCCGAAACCAAAGGAAGCGTGGAATGAGCGAACTCACCTTCCGCTATGCAACCGAGGCCGATCTTCTGCCGGTCATCCAGCTTCTGGCCGACGACGAATATGCCGAAGCCCGCGAAAAGGGCGGCGATGCGGTGGCGCCCGAATATGTCGAAGCCTTCGCGGCGATGCAGAAGATGCCGGGCAATCGTATTCTGCTGGCTGAGCAGGACGGTCGGATCGTCGGCTCGATGCAGCTCACAATATTGCCCGGCCTTTCGCGCCGCGGCACCACGCGGGCGATCATCGAAGCGGTGCGCGTGGCTTCCGATTTGCGCGGGGCAAATATCGGCACCCGGCTGATGAAGCACGCCATTGCGGAAGCGCGCGCGGCCGGCTGCAAGCTCGTGCAGCTCACGTCGGACAAACGCCGC
>DASXGS010000080.1:0-2067 GCA_036488975.1 Rhizomicrobium sp.
GAGGACGAACGGCCGCTTCATCTGCCACGCCTGTTTCAGCTGATCGAGCGTTGCGGCGTCGACAATTCCTTTGCCCGGCAGGTGGTGCTTGGACTGCCAGGCGGCCAGCGCGTGCGCAAAGCCGGGGCTATGCCCGTCGCACCCCGTGCCGATTTCGTTTGCGATCAGCGGCTCATAGAACGCCCACCCAATCTCCGGCCGTCCGAACAGATTCACCGCGAGCGTTTCGTGCGAAGCGGCGTTGGCGACCGCCGCGTCGCTGGGTCCGACGGCACAGGGCGAAAGCTGGCCCGCGGCGTCTGCGCTGCCGATCCCGCCGCAAACCGCCAGCAACGCCGCGGACGCGGCGCATGCGAGACGGAACCGGAAACCGGGCTGCCGATTGTGCATAGCGGTACGAGCGGAGATCACACGGTGAAAATCAAGACGGGATGCGGACTCACTCTTGCGGTTCTAATGGCTTCGGCGGCGTTTGCCGAGCCACCCAAAACAGCCTCCGCGCCGAAGGGCGACCAAAACGGCGCCATCGACGCGCAGGGTATCGAAACGGCCAAGCCGGACGCCAAGAATCCCGAACCCTCCCGCGAGCTGCTGGTGCGGATGGAAACGCTGCTCGACCGCGCCAATTACTCGCCGGGCGAAATCGACGGCCGCAACGGCGACAATTTCAAGCGGGCTCTCGCCACGTATAAGCAGGCGCACAATCTGCCCAATCCGGAAGCGCTGGATGACGCCGCGCTCAAGGCGCTCGCCGCCGACAACCAGCCCGTGCTGCAGCACTACACGATCACGGCCGATGACGAGAAAGGCCCGTTCCTCGGTTCGGTGCCGAAAGACTTCAGGGCACTTGCAAAGCTGAAGACTGTCGGCTGGGCAAAACCGGAAGAAGAACTCGGCGAAAAATTCCACATGAATCCGGAGCTGCTGAAGGCGCTGAACCCCAAGGCCGATTTCAGCAAAGCGGGAACGGAGCTCACGGTTGCGCGCCCGGGCAATGGTGCGCCGCCGCAAGCCGCCCGTGTAGAGGTGGACAAGACCGCCAACCAGCTGCGCGTTTATGATGGCGGCGGCAAGGTGGTCGCCGCCTTTCCCGCCACCGTGGGCAGCACCGACCGGCCCGCGCCCAGCGGCACCGCGACCATCGTTTCCGTCGCGCCCGATCCCACCTACACGTACGATCCCAAGCGCGTGACCTTCGGCCCCAAATCTGCCGGCGTGCTGAAGATCGCCGCCGGCCCCAACAATCCGGTGGGAAGCACCTGGATTGCGCTCAGCATCGCCACCTATGGCATCCACGGCACGCCCGATCCCGACCTCGTAGGCAAGACCGCGTCCCATGGCTGCATCCGCCTCACCAACTGGGATGCCGCCGCGCTTGGCAAGGCGGTGAAAAAGGGAACGCCTGTCGCGTTCGTGGGCGAAGAGCAACCAAAACCCAAACCGACCTAGGCGCCGCAACGCGCAATCACTCCACCCTCCCCTTGAGGGAGGGTCGAAAAATCTGAGCGATGCGAAGATTTTTCGGGGGAGGGGTCGTTCGATGTGCAGAGTCTGCCCCTCCCCGAAATTTGCTTCACTGCGTTCCGCAAATTTCGACCCTCCCTCAAGGGGAAGGTGGATGTGACGCTGCCATCTCAGCCCGTCTGCGCCGCGAGATCGCGGAAGTGGCGTTTGCCGGCCACCGCGCGCCTATACTCCTCCTTGCTCAGGATGTTTTCATCCAGAATCATGTCGGTGCGGCAGTAATTCTGGAAGAACTCCGCGATGCGCTCCGGCGAAGGCAGCACGCAATCGCGGATGTAATTGATGTCGATGTTGATGCAGATCGCGCCCACCACGCCGAAATCCTTGCGCAGAATCGGCACGGTGGTGCATTTGAAGCGCCGCGCGCCGATGTTGAGTTCATAGTTCAGCTTGTCCTGCCTCAGGTTCACGCGCCGCATCAGGTCGACCAGCAAGGTGGTGGTGCCCATGCCAACCACGCGACCCGTCACATCGCCGCTTTCGATGGTGGTGATGGAATGGGTGGGGTTCGACAGATCGTGGATCAGCACCTCGATTCCCATG
>DASXGS010000127.1:0-7036 GCA_036488975.1 Rhizomicrobium sp.
CCACCATCATCATGGACAAGGATGCGAGCTTTCAGGGCCTGCTCGGCGAGAGCATCGCCGCGCAACCCTTCTTCCCAAAATATGGCGTGGATGTTGAGGTCTTCGCGCACCGCGTGGTAGATGTGTGGCTCGCCAGCCCGAAGCATCGCGACAATCTCGCCGATCCGGCGTTCGACCGCACCGGCGTCGGCGCCGCCGCCAGCGGCGACACCGTTTATGTCACCGAGCTCTTCGCCACCGATCTTGGCCTGCCTCCCCCACCCTCCCCTTAAGGGATGGAGTCTCCCAGCCATTGCCGCTTGACTCTTATTTCGTTTATTTCCTAAATACCGAACATGAGCGATGCGTTCGACGCGCTGGCCCATCCGGTGCGGCGCCAGATCCTGAAGCTTCTCCGCAAGCGGCCGATGAGCGCGGGCGAGATCGCCGACCGGTTCGACCTCGCCAAACCTACGCTCTCGGGCCATTTCGCCGTGCTCAAGGCCGCCGATCTGGTGTGGACCGAACGCAAAGGCACCTCGATCATCTATCACCTCAATATGAGCGTGCTTGAGGAAGCGGCGGCCGTCCTCCTCAACCTCACCGAAGCGGTAAAGCCGAAGCCGAACAGGATGCAGAAATGGTCAACCGCGCGCCGCTGATCGCGAGTCTCGCGCTTGTCGCCGGAATGGCCGCGGTAAGTGCCGCCGTTTGGACGCAAATTCCGGACGCGGCGCGCCTCCCCATCCATTGGGACATCAACGGCGTGCCGAACGGTTATGCCCCCAAGGCGGTGGCACTGCTGGTTGCACCCGTCCTCGCCCTGCTCCTCACCTTGCTTCTCGCCGGTCTGGCCTCGATCCGATCCACCGCATCCAGAGATGCTTTGGATAGTGCTGCCTGGCGCGTCGGCTGGATCGGGTCCGTGCTGCTCCTCGCCATTGCCCACGCAATCGTCATTCTCACCGCGCGCGGCGTCCGTTTGGATGTCGCTGGAAATGTCACATTCGCGGCTGCCCTTCTTCTCATCGCGCTGGGCAATTTTCTCGGCAAGGTGCGCGCCAATCCGTGGCTCGGCATCCGCACGCCCTGGACAAGGACCAGCACCTATTCCTGGGAGAAAACGAACCGGCGGGGCGGCAGGCTGCTGGTCGCCGTGGGACTCGCCACGCTTGGCACCATCGCTGTCTTCGGGGTTGTGCCGGCGGTCTACGTGCTCATGGCCGGCAGCGCTGCAACCGCGCTCGTCACCAGCGTTGCGTCCTATCGCTACTGGAAGCGCGATCCCGATCGCGCAATCTCGTGATGACCGCAGCCGAAAGCAGCGCCAAAGGAATCGCCGTTTTCCTGCTCATCGCCTTCGGGATCGCCTGGGGCACCTGGATCCCGTTGCTGCCCAGCGCGGCTGACGGCCACATGGTGCGGTTCGAGCTATATGCATTGCCCGGCGCCTTTGCGCCGGCGCTTGCCACGTTTGTCGTTCGCAAGTGGATCACGCGCGAGGGCTTCGCCGATGTCGGCCTCGCGCTGCGGTCGCGGCAATGGCGGTACTATCTGGTCGCCTGGTTGCTGCCGCTTCCGGTCCTCGCCTTCATTGTTCTCGCGGCGCCAGCGCTGGGATTTCCGCAGGCCGATTTCTCGGCGCAGCAAAGCCTGTCCAGCCTTGCGCCAGGCGTGCCGCATCGTATCGGAAGCGCCGCCGCTTACCTTCTGCCGCTGCAGTGCCTCATCGCCGCGCCCTTCCTCGCGCCCATCCTGTTCGGCGAGGAGTTCGGCTGGCGCGGCTACTTGCAGTTGCGACTCTTCGCGCAGCGGCCAACGCTTGCGGCAATTGTTACAGGAATCATCTGGGGCTTGTGGCACTTGCCGATCATCCTGCGCGGCTACGAATTTCCCGGCGATCCGCTCATCGCGACCACAGTGTTCTGCATCGGCACGATCATGTTTTCAATCATCTTCGGCTGGCTGCACCGGCGCAGTGGCAGCATCTGGGTCAACAGCCTTGCGCATTCCGCCACCAACGTGATCGGCGGTTCCCTCACTGCCCTCTGGTTTCCCGCCAGCGTGCGGCTTTATGTCGGGTACGCGGGACTCCTGAGCTGGATTCCGCTTGGGTTGCTGTGCGTCTGGATCATACTCTGCGGGAGGCGCAGCTTCCGCACGGCAACTGCCGCAGGTAATCTCCTGCCCGGGACGACGGCATGACGCACGAACGCGTTGCTACATATCGCGAATTCTGGCCGCACTATCTGCGCGAACATGCGCGACCGGCAACGCGCGCGATTCACTTCGCCGGCACCGGGCTTGCCACGGCATCGCTGATCGCGATCGTCGTCTCGCGCAATCTGTGGTTCATCCCCGGTATGCTCATCGGCGGCTATGGTCCAGCCTGGGCGGCACACTTCTTCGTCGAGCACAACAAACCGGCGACGTTCACTTACCCGCTGTGGTCGCTGATTTCGGACTATCGCATGGCGTGGAGCTGGCTCACCGGCCGGCTGGGAAGCGAACTCACCAAAGCCGGTGTAAGCCGCTAACCCCACCTTAACCGTCCTGGTCAAATATACGGATTGCCGAAAAGGGCCCGCGTCGCAGCGCATGTCCATATTTGGCAACGGGTTGGTTTCTTTACACAACATATAGGCGCCGGTACCCTTAGATGGTTCGGCGGATTGCGAGTCGAGATGCAGCCTGAACTGCCCTGGAATGTCGCCGGCATTCCGCCCGAAGCCAGAGAAGCGGCCCGCGCCGCGGCCCGCCGTGAGGGCCTCTCGGTCGGCGAGTGGTTAACCCGCCGAATTCTTCGCAATCTCACGGCTGTCTCCGAAGAAAGCGATCACGAGTCCTGGCGCCCCAGTTTCGTCGAGCCGCCGCGCACTGCTCCGGAACCCGCGGCACGCCATTCCGCCCGCGATTCCGAGGATATGCTCGCCCGCGTCTCGCGCAGCGAAGCCGAAACACAGAACGCCTATCGCGCCATCGATCAGCAGCTGAAGTCGGTTGCGCGCCGGCTCGAAGGCACAGAACGCACGCAAACCGAAAACAATCGCGCCATGACCCAGGCCGCCACCCAGATCAACATCGCTGCGCGCGAACAGGCGCAAGCCTTCGAGCAAATGAGCGCGAAGGTGACGACGCTTGCCGAGCGGCTTGGCCGCGTCGAGCGCCAGTCCGCCAACGACGGCATGAAGGAGGCGGTGAAGGCCCTGCACCAGGGCCTTTCGCGCGTTGCCGATCAGATTGCGCAGACCGCCAACCAGTCCGCCTCGCAAATCGCAGCCCTTGCGGGAAATGTGGATTCGCTCGCCACGCAAGTTGCGGACGCGCATGCGAAAGCCGACGCCGCGCTGAGCACCGGGCACGAAGCTGTCGAGCAGCACTTCGCCGCGTTGGACGAGCGCCTTCGCGTCGTCGAGCGCACCGCGTTCTCCAGCGCATCGGCGATCGATCACACCATGGAGAATGTCGAGCAGCTGAAAGCGGAGAAGGAAACCGTCCACGGCGACGTGCGCCAGCATGGGGCCGCCATCTCGCAGATGAAGGATGTCTTCGAACATTTGAACGACCGCATCGCTGCGGTGGAGAACGACAAGGCCTCGGTTTTGGCGCATGTCTCCGAAGCAGAGAGCGAGAACGCCGCCGCCATCGCCCGGCTAACGGAAGCGGTGAACCGGCTGGAGGATCACGCCGCCAGCAATCCGGTCGATCGCCGGCTGCAAGGCATCGAGCACGTGCTCTCCGACATGATGACCCGAATGGAGCAGTCCGAGCGCACGGGTACCGCCAGCAGCAATTTCGAGCAGGCGCTGCGCGACGTGGCAGCCGGATTCGAATCCGCCGAGCGGCGCAACAACGAAACCGTTCGCGAACTACAGAACGCGGTACACGATGCGGCGGAAAAGATTGCCGCCGTCGAGAGCCGCCTCGCGGCGCCCCCCAAGCCCGACCCGGCGCAACCGCGGCAGCCGATCTTCGATACGCCGCGTTTCGAGGACGATGCCGCACCGATGCATGACGCCGACTTCGCGTCCGCTCCGGCATTCGCGCAGCAGATTGAACCGCCACCCGCCTTCGCACAGGATCTCGAGCCGCCGCCCTTCGCCGAACATCCCGAACATGCGGCGGACTACTTTTCGGAAACCGCGCCGGCGTTTGGCGAAACGTTCGGCGAATCGCCTGGCGTACATACGGACACCGGCGAATCTTTCCTCTCGGCGGCGCGTCGTTCTGCACGCACTGCCGCGGCGGACGCAGATCTGCAATCGCCGCCGCGCGCCGCCATGGGCGGCTTCTCCTGGACCTTCGGCGGCAAGGATGCGGCCAAACCAAATGCCAAGCGCTATCTCGTGGCGGGTTCCGTTTTCGGCGGCGCGGTGGCGGCCGCGTTGGCTGGCGTGGTGCTAACACGGAGTGTGGGTTCGACAGCGCCGCAAGCACCGGTCGCACGGACCACCATCAGCAGCCCGTTCGACGCGCGTCCGAGTCTCGCGCCAGCCAAGCCGACGGCGGAAGATAGCGCACCCGCCGCGCAGCAAAGCGCCACGCCGGACGATGAGACGTCCCCCGTGGCCGCATCCGCACCGAACACAACCGCGGCCGTCCCGCAGGCGACCGCTCCGGCGCCCGCGCGCACGGCGACCGCCGCACCGAAACAGATCGCGCCTGCTCCGGCCGCCACGGCGCCGGCTTCCGCACCCGCTTCACCGATGCAGAAGCTGGCATCGCTTGCCAACACCGGCGATGCGAGGGCGCAGCTGCTCCTCGGCCTCGATTATCTCGAGGGCAAAGGCACGCCCGTGAACGAGGCAGAAGCGGCGCGCTGGTTCGCGCGCTCCGCGCAACAGGGCCAGGCGCTGGCGCAATACCGTCTCGGTACCTTGTATGAACGCGGCCGTGGCGTTCCGGCCGATGCCAAACAGGCGACGCACTGGTACGAACTCGCCGCCAAACAGGGCAATCGCAAGGCGATGCACAATCTCGCGGTCGCCTATGCCGAAGGCTCGGGCGAGCCGAAGGATTACGTCCAGGCGGCGCTGTGGTTTTCCCGCGCGGCCAACATGGGGCTCGCGGATTCGCAGTTCAATCTGGCCGTACTGTACGAGCGCGGCATGGGCGTGCAGCAGAGCCTCCCCGATGCGTACAAATGGTACCTGATCGCCGCGGCACAGGGCGATGCGGAATCGAAAAAGCGTGCCGATGCACTCGCCACCCAGCTGAACGACACGAGTCGCTCCGCCGCGCAGGCCGCCGCGTCATCGTTCAAGCCGCAGCAGCCCAACGCCGCCGCCAACACCGCCCCGGTGCTGGGTTAGGCCGGCAGACAGAACACGCGGATCTGGAACTCGCGCGCGGTGGGGGCGTTGCCCTTTGGGGCAATGTAGGAGCTGACCGTCGGGGTTCTGAAAAATGGCAAGCGTTGAGGAAGTGGCGCTCCCGGATCCGGAGGAGCGCACGCCGACGGTTCTCCTCGTCGAGGACGAGGTGCTGATCCGCATGGGCCTTTCGGATTTCCTGCAGGAATGCGGCTTCAAGGTGCTTGAGGCAAGCAACGCCGACGAGGCCATCGCCATGCTGGAGGCCAGGGAAACGCCCATCGATGTGGTGTTTTCCGATGTCCGCATGCCGGGCGCCATGGACGGTTTTGCGCTTGCGCAATGGATTCATGGGCACCGCCCGGGGCTTCCGGTCCTGCTCACCTCGGGCGACAAGCGCATGGCCGAAACCGCGCTGGGCCTATGCGAAAAGCAAACACTGCTGCCGAAGCCCTACGATTTCCACATCGCGGTGGCCCGCATCCGCGCCCTGATCGATGGCGCAAAGAAGGGAAGGCGATAGTCCGCCACAAGCGGCGGGCAAATTTGCCGCTTCGTTCCCGCCCGCTATAGTCAGATCGAGTCGCCGAAGGACCGCATTCCGCCCGCGCGATGGAAATCTATCTCCCCATTGCCGAAATGAGCGTGCGCTGGCTGGTGCTGCTCGGCATGGGCGCGGGCGTGGGCTTCCTCTCCGGCATGTTCGGTGTCGGCGGCGGCTTCCTGCTGACGCCGCTGCTCATCTTCTACGGCATCCCCGCGGAGGTGGCAGTCGCCACCACGGCCAGCCACCTCACCGCCTCCTCGATGTCGGGCGCCATCGCCCAGTGGCGCCGGCGAGTGGTGGATTTCCGCATGGCGGGAGTGATGCTGGTCGGCGGCATCGCCGGCAGTCTCGCGGGCGTGAAGCTGTTCGCATTGCTGCAGAAGATCGGCCAGGCCGACATCGTCGTATCCGCCGGCTATGTGATCCTGCTCGGCAGCGTCGGCGGGCTGATGCTGAGCGAAAGCCTGCGCGCGGTGCGTGCCGCGCGCGGTGACACGCCACCGCGCCCTGCCCCGCAACGCCACAACTGGATTCATGGCCTGCCCTTCAAGATGCGCTTCCGCCAGTCGCGGCTTTACATCAGCGTGCTGCCGCCGCTGGTGCTGGGACTGATCGTCGGCATCCTGTCCGCCATCCTCGGCGTAGGCGGCGGCTTCATCGTGGTGCCGGCGATGATCTACATGCTGCGCATGCCCACCAGCGTGGTGGTGGGCACGTCACTGGTGCAGATCGTGGTCGTCACCGCCATGACCACGCTGCTGCACGCGATGAACGATTTCAGCGTCGATCTGATGCTGGCGCTGTTCCTCATTGTGGGCGGCGTGATCGGCGCGCAATACGGTGTGCGGATGGCGTCGCGGCTGCCGGGCGAGCAGCTGCGCCTGTTCCTCGCGATCCTCGTGCTCGCGGTGGGTGCGCGGCTGCTTTACGGATTGGTGATCGCGCCGCGCGACATCTACGCGGTCACGGCAGGCTCGCCATGAAAGCGCTGCTGGCCTTGCTTGCGCTGTGCCTTTGCGCGACGTGCGCCGCGGCGGAAGACCTCGTGTCGGGCCTATCGCAGGATCAGATCCAGATCACCTCGAACTATGCCGGCACCGACATCGTGGTGTTCGGCGCGATCGAGTCGGCGGATACCTCACCCGCCGCCGGCGCCCGCGATGTCGTCGTGGTGGTGCGCGGGCCGGATTCCGATTTC